>JBIIQK010000164.1:0-4512 GCA_044342135.1 Cyanobium sp. | reverse complement strand
TAGGCCATGGCCACGGCCCGCTCCACACCCCAGCAGAAGCCGAAGGCCTCGGCCAGACGCACGGTCAGGCGGCCGCGCTGGAGCGAATAGCCGTTGCTGCGCAGCTTGGCGATCAGATCGCTTTGGTAGGCCTGCTCCAGGCTGCCGGCCACTTCCTCGCCCAGGCCGAAACCGCGGCGGTTGTAGCGCTCGGAGTGGTGCAGCGAGCGTTTGAAGGCGCGGGTATCCACAGCGACTGGAGCTTGGTGACCCGACTCTATGGGCCCTCGGAGGGACCCCGTTGGTCAACGGCGGCCAGCCCCTGCCAGTGCACGGCACTCTCTTCAAAGCTGTAGCGGCAGGGCAGCACCTCCACGCCGGCCGCCAGGGCCTGGCGGAACAGCTCGCCATAGCGCGGGTCGGCCGCATCTCCCGGGGCGAAACGGGTCACGTCGCCCCGGCTGAGGCAGGGCACCAGCACGGCCCGGTATTGCGGCAACAGGGCCATCAGTTCCACCAGGTGCTTCTGGCCCCGTTCGGTCACGGTGTCGGGGAACAGGGCCAGTTCGCCCTGGGTCCAGGTGGTGTTCTTGACTTCGAGATAGATGGGCCGGGGATCGGCTGCCCCCTCGGCTGGGGTGAGCAGCAGATCGATGCGGCTGCGCCGTCCCTCGCCGTAGGGCACCTCCGCCCGGATGGCGCCGATGGGGCCGAGCCAGGGCTCCAGGCAACCAGCCTCGATTGTGGCCCGCACCAGATGGTTGGGCAGGGCCGTGTTGATGCCCACCCAGATGGGGGACCCGGCTGCGCCGGGCACCTCGGCCTGCTCCCAGGTCCAGGCCAGCTTGCGGCTGGGGGAAGGGGCATGGCGCAGCCGCACCCGGCCGCCGGGGTGGAGCACACCGGTCATGGGACCGGTGTTGGGACAGTGGGCTGTGACCACCTCACCGCTCTCCAGTTCCACATCGGCCAGGAAGCGCTTGTAGCGCTTCACCAGGGTGCCTTCCACCAGGGGGCCAAGGGTGAGCACTGGGGTGGTCATGGCGGCGCGGCTGGGTTGGTGGGTGGGAGCGTGCCAGCCATACTGCCGCTCATCTCCAAGGGCGCAGGTCCCCACCGGATGGCGAAGTCCCTCAGGCGCATTGCCCTGGTCGTGGCGCTTGCCACCGCCCTCAGCAAGGTGGCCGGTCTGGTGCGGCAGCAGGCCATTGCCGCGGCCTTCGGGGTCGGTGCGGCCTATGACGCCTACAACTACGCCTATGTGCTGCCGGGGTTTCTGCTGATCCTGCTGGGCGGCATCAACGGCCCCTTCCACAGCGCCATGGTGAGCGTGCTGGCGCGCCGGCCCCGGGAGGAGGGTGCCCATGTGCTGGCGGCGATCAACACCCTGGTGGGGGCGGGCCTGCTCGGGGTCACCGTGCTGCTGCTGGTGTTTGCGGACCCCCTGATCACCCTGGTGGGCCCGGGGCTCGACGCCACCCGCCACGACATCGCCGTGCTCCAGCTGCGCTGGATGGCGCCGATGGCCCTGTTCGCCGGGCTGATCGGCCTGGGCTTCGGCGCCCTTAACGCCGCCGATGAATTTTGGCTGCCTTCGGTGAGCCCGTTGCTCTCCAGCGTGGCGGTGATTGCCGGTATCGGTGTGCTCTGGTGGCAGCTCGGCGCCGCCATCACCCTGCCCGCCACGGCGGTGCTCGGTGGGGTGGTGCTGGCCGGCTCCACCACCCTGGGGGCGGTGTTGCAGTGGCTGATCCAGCTGCCGGCCCTGGCCCGTCAGGGGCTGCACCGGTTCCAGCTGGTGTGGGACTGGAAGGATCCCGGTGTGCGCGAGGTGCTGCAGGTGATGGGGCCCGCCACCCTCTCCTCGGGGATGCTGCAGATCAACGTGTTTGTCTCCCTGTTCTTCGCCTCGGGCATTCCGGCCGCGGCGGCGGGACTCGGCTACGCCAACCTCCTGGTGCAGACCCCCCTGGGGCTGCTCTCCAATGCCCTGTTGGTGCCGCTCCTGCCCGTCTACGCCCGGCTCACGGCCCCGGAGGACCGGCCGGAGCTGATCGGCCGCATCCGCCAGGGGTTGATGCTCTCCAACGCCAGCATGCTGCCGCTGGGCGCCCTGATGGTGGGTCTGGCCGTGCCGATCGTGGCCCTGATCTACGAGCGGGGAGCGTTCAATGCCGGGGCAGCCGAGCTGGTGGGCACCCTGCTGATGGCCTACGGCATCGGCATGCCCGCCTACCTGGCCCGCGACGTGCTGGTGCGGGTGTTTTACGCCCTGGGGGACGGGGTCACCCCGTTCCGCTGGTCGATGGCGGGCATTGGCCTGAACGCCTTGTTCTGCTGGGCCTTTGTGGGTGGACCGGTGCCGGTCCAGGGGCTGCTGCTGCCCCGCCTGTACTGCGGCGCGGCAGGTCTGGTGCTGGCCACGGTGGCGGTGAACCTGATCACCTGTGTGGGGTTGCTGCTGGCGCTCCAGACCCGGCTGGGCGGATTACCCCTGCGGCTGTGGCTGCGCGACACCCTGTTGTTGTTCGGCGCGGCAGTCCTGGGTGGTCTGGCGGCCTGGGGACTGGCGGCTGGAGTGGCCTGGCCCACCGGCTTGGTGGGGCGCTTGTTGGAGTGTGGCTTCGCCGGCGGTGTCGGCGTGCTGGTCTACGGCGTGCTGGCCAGCCTGGCCAGGGTGCCGGAGGTCACGGATCTGCTGGCCCAGGTGCGGGGCCGCCTGCCCCGTCTGAGGGGGGGCTAACTGTCGAGCCGGACCTCCCGTTCGGCCCGAACCTGCACCGGGATCTCCAGGTGGGAGCGGCCCAGCATGCGGGGTCCATCCACCGAAAAGATCCGCGCTTCGATGCCGAACTCCTTGAAGGCCGTTTCCAGTTCCTGGATGAGCGCCTTTTCCACCTGGGCGTCGGCATCCACAACTTTGCCGATCAGGCGGCTTCCGAGCCGGCCCATGCGTTGACGCACCACGTCGCGGGCGTTGGTGACCTCAATGACCAGCACAGCCCGTCGCCAGGTGGCGCAACCTTATCGGCAAAACGGTTCCAGCACCTCTTCGAGATCGCGCAGCTGACCGGCCGGCACGAGCCGGGCCAGGGGCAGTCGGGTGGGCCCGCCGCCGATCGGCACCTGCACCGCTTCCAGGGCCTGCCTGGCGCAGACGCCAGCCCCCTGGTCCAGTCGGGCCGAGCACTCGATCGCCAGGGTCTGGGCCAGGCCGGCGTCGCCCAGGTAGAGGTGCCAGCTGGCCACCTGGAGATAGAGCCGGTCGGCGAGGGCCAGCTCGAGGTCCTTCAGGTCGGCGGCATTGAGGGTCATGGCTCAGTCCTGGGGTGTGGGGGCAGGGCGCAGGGCAACCACCACGCCAGCGTGGATGACCAGCACCGCCAGCCAGCCCAGGCTGAGCCAGCTGAGGTGACTCCAGGGATGGCGCAGCTCCTGCACCACCCAGAGGCCGCTGTTGAGGGCGGCGAACAGGGCGGCGTGGAGCGTGAGATTCACAATCCGCTCGAAGTGCCTGTAGGTGGGGTCTTCGGGGTTGGCGGGGCCGTACCAGCGAATGGGCATGGGAAGGGGCAGGGATTTGACGGATGGGCCCTCCGTGCGGTGAGAATGGGCCCATGCGCTTGTAGCTCAGCGGATTAGAGCATCTGACTACGGATCAGAGGGTCGGGAGTTCGAATCTCTCCAGGCGCGCTTCCTTCCTAAACCGCCTTTGGGCGGTTTTTTTGTGCCCGCTGTCCCTTGGGTGGCCAGTTCGCCACCGAGCTCCCCGGGGCGATGGCCCTTCCTTACGATCGGATTACGAAGCGACTCTCCCCATGGCCCACTCCGGCGGTGCTGCCCTGAACCAGTCCCTTGCTGCCGGGGATCCCGCCATTGCTGGGTTGATTGACCAGGAGGCTCGGCGGCAGGAAACCCACCTGGAGCTGATCGCTTCGGAAAACTTCGCCTCCCGGGCCGTCATGGAGGCCCAGGGCTCGGTGCTCACCAACAAATACGCCGAAGGTCTGCCGTCGAAGCGCTACTACGGCGGCTGTGAGCATGTGGACGCCATCGAGGAGCTGGCGATTGAGCGGGCCAAGCAGCTGTTTGGAGCCGCCTGGGCCAACGTGCAGCCCCATAGCGGCGCCCAGGCCAACTTCGCCGTGTTCCTGGCGCTGCTCCAGCCCGGCGACACCATCCTCGGCATGGACCTCAGCCACGGCGGCCACCTCACCCACGGCTCCCCCGTGAATGTGAGCGGCAAGTGGTTCAAGGCCGTGCACTACGGCGTCGATCCCGACACCCAGCAGCTCAATTTCGACGCGATTCGCCAGCTGGCCCTGGAGCACAAGCCCAAGCTGATCGTCTGCGGCTACTCCGCCTATCCCCGCACGATTGATTTCCAGGCCTTCCGCGCCATCGCGGATGAGGTGGGGGCCTACCTGCTCGCCGACATGGCCCACATCGCTGGCCTGGTGGCCGCCGGCGTGCACCCCAACCCGGTGCCCGTGTGCGATGTCGTCACCACCACCACCCACAAGACCCTGCGCG
>JBIIQK010000163.1:0-4517 GCA_044342135.1 Cyanobium sp. | reverse complement strand
GTGTTGAAGCGGGCCCGATCATCCAGCTCCAGCAGATCCTGGAGGGGCACCACCGCCAGATCGGCGGAACTGGCCAGGGCGAGCTCCAGCAGCTGCCAGGCCGGCGACGTGATCGGCGCCCCCACCGCCTCCGCCACCCGCCGGCAGCCTCCCTCATCGAGGCTTTGCCACCAGCCCACGCTGGTGGCGTTGTCATGGGTGCCGGTGTACACCACCCAACGGGTGCCGCGGATGTTGGCGGGCAGGTAGGGGTTGGCGGAGTCGCCGTCGAAGGCGAACTGGAGGATCTTCATGCCCGGCAGGCGGAAGCCATCGCGCAGGGCCTCCACCGCCGGCGTGATCACGCCGAGGTCTTCGGCGATCAGGGGCAGCTGCAGCCCGCGCCGCAGCCACAGCAGGGTGAGCAGGGGCCAGCCCGGAAACCAGCGCCAGCGACCGTGTTCAGCGGTGGGGGCATCGCCCGGCACGCTCCAGAAGGCCTGCAGGGCCCGGAAGTGGTCGAGCCGCAGCAGATCCAGCAGGTCAAACTGACGTTCCAGCCGGTTCAGCCACCAGCGGAAACCGCTGAGCAGGTGCAGGGGCCAGCGGTAGACGGGCGTGCCCCAGAGCTGGCCGGTGGCCGAGAAGTAGTCAGGCGGCACCCCGCTCTGGGCCGTGAGGCTGCCATCGGCGCGCAGGGAAAACAGGGCCCGGTGGGCCCACACATCGGCGCTGTCATGGGCGACGTAGAAGGGCAGATCGCCCAGCAGTTGCACCCCCACCCGTTGGGCCTGCCGGCGCAGCTGCTGCCACTGGCGCTCCAGCTGCCACTGGAGCAGCTCCTCCTCCAGCAGCCAGTCTGCCCGCTCGCTGGCGATGCGGCGCAGGGCCGGGCGCTGCCGGCGGGCCAGGGGCGCCGGCCACAGCCACCAGGGCTGACCGTCCTGAAGACGGCGGATCACCATGAACAGGGCGTGGTCGGGAAGCCAGCCGCGCTGGCTGCGGCGCCAGCGGCGAAAGGCGCGCTGCTGCTCCAGCGGCTGGGCCGGCCAATGGCGGGCCAGGGCCTCGCCCAGGGCGCGGCTGCGGGCCGGCATGGCGGCCAGATCGAGGGGGCCGGAGCGGTCGGCGGCCCCGGGCAGCGCGTCCCGGTCCGAAGCCAGCAGGGCGCCCTGCTGCACCAGCAGCTCCGCATCCAACAGCCAGGGATTGAGGGCCGAACCGCTGGGGGAGCTGTAGGGCGAACCGGTGCCGTCGGTGGGGGCCAGGGGCAGCAGCTGCCAGACGCCGATGCCATGGCGGCCGAGCAGGGCAAGCCAGTCGTGGGCGGCCTGGCCCAAGCTGCCGCAACCGCCCGGGCCGGGCAGGGCCGTGGGGTGGAGCAAGACGGCGGCGCGTCTCATGAGGCGGGCAGCCGGTAGCGACTGATGATCTTCTGGGCGAAGGCGGGGATGTGGGCGGCGGCCTTCTCCGGATGGTGGCGGCGCACCCAAAGGGCGTTGCGGGTGAAGTGGGAATCGATCGAGAAGCGGCCGTACTCCAGCCCACGGGGGCCGATCCGCTGCACAACCCAGCCCACCAGCTCCGCCAGCCACATCGGCAGCTTCACGGCCTTGTCGTAGGCCTCGATGCCCTGCTGCACCGCCGCCTGGCGATCGCCGGCGGAGGTCACCGGGGCCACGTCGAGCTCGGCTTCCACCAGATCGAGCAGCTCCTGGCCGCGGCCGTTGCGCACGGTGATCCACTGGCGCCCGAAGCTGGCCCCCATGTAGCCCACCACCAAGTCGGCACCGGCGTTGGTGTAGTCGAAACAGCTCAGACAGCTCGGGGCAAACACGTCCTTGAGCTTGGGCGTGTCGAGCCCGAAGAAGGGCACCGTTTCCTCGCGGCCGTCGCCGTGGCGGAAGTGGATGCGGAAGTCCTGCATGAACTCGTAGTGCACCACCGTGTCGGGGGAGCTGACGGTGCTCTCGAGGAAGGTCTGCAGGCCCGCCCGGCTCACGTTGTCCACGCAGGGCAGGCCCAGCACGTAGAGCTCCTCGAGGGGCAGGGTGGGCTGGACGGCCCGCAGGGCCTGGATCTGGCAGCCCACGCCGATCGCCAGGAGCTTGCGGATGCCACTGCCGGGCAACTGCTCGAGCACCTCCAGGTTGGGGGACAGGGTGGGCTTGTTCACCCGGGCGCTGAGCACCTCCTCGGGGGTGCGGGCCAGCCGGGGCACGGGGGTGAAGCGGTCGTCCTCGCTCTGTCCCACGCACAGCACCGCATCCACCAGGCCCGTTTCCAGGGCACGCACGCCGATGCGGCTGACGATCCCGGTCCACTGGGCGCCTTCGATCGGCTGCTGCAGCCGGGCGGTGAGCATGCGCTGCTGCACGCCGAAATAGAGCTCGTCCTCGTTGTCGAGGTCGCGGCTGCGGCCATGGGCCGAGGCTTCCATCGCCTCAAAGCGCTGGTTCAGGAAGGCGCAGCTGTCCTTCACGTAGGCCACCCAGCGGCTGTCACACAGACCGCACTGGCTGCAGAGATCCTTGGCGGGATAGACGCTGCCCTTGGCCAGGGGCCTGGCTTTGTCGTGGGGCGCCTGCCCTTGGGGAGCACTGGCAGCCATCAACGGAGTCCCCTCGCCACATCAGCAGGGGCTCAACCTATCGGGTGCCGGCCGCAGGGGTGGGCCAAAGTGGTTTGCCGCTCCTGCCCCGATGGTCCGACGTCCCGCCCCGCCCAAGCTCCGCCGGGGGCCCGCCCTGGTGCGGGCGGTGGCGGCCATCGTCGGTGGGGTGGCCGGTCTGGGCCTGCTGGGCCTGCTCTGGCCCGAACCCGACCGCGCCATCCAGCCGGTGCGGCAGCTCACCCCGGCCGACCTGGCCAAACCCCCCAGCCGCAGCATCACCCTGCTGGTGATCGGCCTGGACAGCGACCGCCCCGGAGATCCGCTGAACAGGGCCGCCCCAGCGGGTCCGGCCAACGTGGACGCCCTGCTGCTGCTGCGGGTCAACCCCCAGGGGCCCCTGCAGGTGCTCACCCTGCCCACCAACCTGGCCGTGCAGTTGCCGGGCCAGAGCAAACCCGTCGGCCTGGGCCGCCTCTACCGGCTGGGCGGACCGGCGCTCACGGCCGATGCGGTGCGCAACCTGGTGAACCTCGACTCCGGCCAACCGGAGCGCTACCTGGTGATGGGACGATCCACCCTGCGCAGCCTGGTGGACGGCCTGGGCAGCATCGCCGCCAACCCCACCCTGGCCCTGCGCTACAGCGACCGCAGCCAGTCCTTCTCGATCAACCTGCAGGGGGGCCTGCAACGGCTGAAGGGCAGCCAGGTGGAACAGCTGGCGCGCTACCGGGACCCCACAAGGCCGGAGGACAGCCGGCAGGAGAACCAGCAACTGGTGATGCGCAGCCTGTTGCGGGAAATGGCCCTGCCCGAGCAGCTCGGCCAGCTCTCCGGGCTGGTCAAGTCGCTCAATTCCGGCGTGATCACCAACCTGAGCCAAGCGGAAACCCTGAGCCTGCTGGCCGCCGGCCTCAGCCACGGCGAAACGGTGCAGTTCAGCCGGGTGCCCCTGGCGCCCGCCATCGCCAACCTGCCCCTGCGCCAGATCTCCAGCAGCGCGCCCGAGCCCCTCTGGCCGGCCCCGCCAACGGCCAACTGACCCAGGCGTCACCGAATCAGGCTTGACGAACTCAGGCGTCGGCGATCTGACGCCAGCGGCGCTCCAGGGCAAGGGCGAGCTCCCCCGGCTCGTCCCGCTCTGGCGTGAGCCGGCCCAGCCAGGGCAGGCCGTCGCCGCGGCGGGCATCCCCATCCCAGGCCCCGCCCCATTGCACCAGCCCCGCCAGGGGCACCTGCCACTGGTGCAGCAGCGCCACCATCGCCGCCGGCAGGCCGCTGTCGAGCTGGTCAGCCGCCAGCAGCAGCAGCACGGGCTGGCGCCAGGCGCCCAGGGCTTCGGCCCAGTGGCCGGCGCCGGGCAGGGGCAAGCCCGGATCCAGGGGCAGGGGCACCAGGCCCGGCCCCTGGTGGGCCAGGGGGGCAAGGGCCAGCTGGGGAGCCTGATCGGCCAGGGGCTCACACCAGGGCAGGCCCAGGGCGAAAGCCAGTGGCGGCCCGGCCTGCTGCTGCAGGGCGATCACGGCGGCGGCCGGACCGGCGGCCACCAGCACCAGGGGGCGCGGCAATCCAGGCCTGGAAAGCGTCATGGATGTTTGCACTAGGGGGGCGGGCACGCTTCTACGATCGGGTTTCAGCCGACGCGTCCGCGCCCGCCGTGACCAGTTTCCTGACCGCTGATCGCGTGGCGCCCCAGGGCAGCGCGACCCAGTCGACTCACGACACCCGGCGGCTGCGCCTGTTCAGTGGCACCTCAAACCAGGCCCTGGCCCGGGAGATCGGTGCCTACCTGGGGGTGCCCGACGGCCCCCGGGTAATCAAGCGCTTTGCCGACGGCGAGCTCTACATCCAGATCCAGGAATCGATCCGCGGCTGCGACGTGTTCCTGATCCAGCCCACCTGCGCTCCGGTGAACGATCACCTGATG
>JBIIQK010000162.1:0-4521 GCA_044342135.1 Cyanobium sp. | reverse complement strand
GGCGGGCATCGAGGGTGAGCTGCAGGCGCAGGTCGTCGCCATAGAGCGAACCGGCCGTCAGGCCGGCGGGCAGGGGAGTGCCATCGGCGCCCCGGCGCATCTGCAGGGCTGTTTCCTGGCGCTTGAGGTCGCTGTCGCGGCTCTGCTCCAGACCGGCCTGGGGCACGCGCTCCAGGTTGAGGAAGCCCACCACGTTGGCGAACAACGGGCCCTGGGGGTAGATCCGGTGGGGATAGGCCTCCAGATCGAGGCCGCTGATGCCGAGCTGGCGTACCCGTTCGGCCGTTTCAGGATCGAGATCCGTCCGCAGCTTCACGCCACTGCGCCGGCCAGCCATGGTCTGGAGCAGAACCGGCTTGGGCAGGGCCAGCACGGCCGCGAGCTTGCCGGCCACCTCATCGGCGGTGCGGACCTTCTGGGGGTCATCGCCCGGAAAGTTGAAGTAACGGGGGTGGGCCCAAAGGGTGAAACGCTGCTCGTCGAGGGCCACCAGGCGGCCATTGCGATCGACGATGGTGCGGCGCTTGCCGATCGGTTTGGTGGTCTGGGTCTGGATGGCGTGGGCCCGGTTCTGGAGGTTGGTGGCATCCACCACCTGCAGCCAGGCCAGGCGACAGGCCAATCCCACCAGGCCGGCACAGAGCAGGCCATACACCGCCAACAGCCGCCCGGTGGGCACCGGCTGGATAGCCACCACCCGTTGCTGGCTGCCGCTCCGGCCCCGAGTCGGTCCCCGTTGACGGCTCGGCGTCATCAGTAGCCCGAGCGGATCTGCCGCAACTGGATGCTGCCCAGCAAGGGCAAACCGGAGGCCGTGGCAGCGGGCCTGGGGCTGGGCAGATAGATCAGCTTCTCGCTGCTGGTGGGGACCAGCCAACCGGGCCGTTTCACCGCTCCCAGGTGGTGCTGCTCCAGCAAGGCAGAGGATTCCTGCAGCTTGTGCTCAAGCACCTGGGCGGCCTCCATCTGCTGGTAGCTCACACCCCACTGGTTCTGCCAGTGCAGGGTGAGGGCACTCAAAGCCAGCATGCACACCCCGAGCCCCGCCAGGGTTCCGTCGGTGGCGCGGTGCAGGTTGGTGATCCAGGGGGCGCGGCGCTCCAGCTTGCGGCCCGACAGGGAGCCCTGGATCAGTTGCAGGGTGCGTCGCTGGGCCCGCCTGCCGGCTCCTGACCCCGCCGGGGCGCCCGCTCCCGCCCTGGCGCCAGACACTCGGGTCATGCCCCAGCTGGGTCGGGGCGCCGCTGGAACGGGACCGTCAGGAGCCTGCCGTGGAGATGGGGAGGCAACCAAGGGGAGGGGCCCAGCACTGCGCGATTGAACCACCCCGGGTGCGGGCCAGCAAGGGGCCGGGGTGCTCTCAGCCCGCCAACAGCAACAGGTTGGCGAAGGTGAGTCCGTTCCAAAGACCGTGCATCAACACACTGGCGCCGAGGCGTCCGCTCTGGAGCCGGAGCCAACCCAGGCCCAGGCCCAGAACAAACAGGGGCGGCAATTCGCCCAGGCTGAGGTGGGCGACGCCGAACACCAGGGCGCTGATGGTCACGGCGGCCAGACCGCCCCAGCGCTGGGCCAGCACCGGCAACAACACACCACGGAACAGGGTTTCCTCAAACAGGGGCGCCAGCACCACAGCCGTGACGGCAAAACACAACAGGGCCAGGGGGTTAGCGCTGGTGAGCACCAGCTCCAGCAGGGGGTTACTCCCGCCCGGATCGCCCACCAGGCGCTCCAGCAGCCAACCCACCAGGGCCACCACGGGCAGCACCATCAGCACCTGGGCCAAGGCCCGGCGCAGGGCACTGCCCAGCGGCAGCCAATGCCACTGCAGCCAACCTCCCGCCGGAGCGGTGCCATGGGGCCGCAGCTGCCCCCACAGCAGCAACAGGGGGACGGCCATCAAGCCCAGGTAGAGCCCCATCACCAGCAGCCCTTGCTGCAGGGCCGGTTGGGCCGCCAGGGGGCTGAGCGCCCCCTGCAGGAGGGGGGCCAGGAGCAGGGGCATCACCAGCTCCCCGAGCACCACGAAGCCCCCGGCAATGAGCAGGGTGGCCTCCGCCAAGGTCAGGGGTGGGCCTGCCAGGGGGGTGGGGGAAGGCGCCTTGCCCCGCCAGCGCAACCACAGCTGGCGCAGCAGCAGCGCCGTACCGAGCACCAACAACATGACGGGCGCCACGGCCGTACCCAGCAGGCGCCACACCGCAGCCCGCTGGGCTGGGCGATCGGCACAGCTGTCAGGGGAGCCGCCCAGGGCCTGACAGACCAGCTGGTGGGTGAGGGGCGTCGCTTCCCAGCCCTGCAGCAGCTCTGCCGTCTGGGCGGCGCCGGGTCTGGCGTCTTGGCCCCTCGCTGAGAGCAGGGCCTCCAACAGGGAGCGCTGACTGGGGGGCACCTGCTCACCCAGCTCCTGGAGCTGTTGCGTGGCCGTCCCGCTCTGGCCCGCCTGACGCTCCAGCAGCGCCAATTGCAATTGAAGCTCGGGAGCCGGGGGCACCGGGGATGCCTCGAGCTGCTTGCGCAATTCCAGCCGCAGGGCATCGAGGGGCTGCTCACCAGCCAGGCTGGACCGCAGGCCGGCGGGCAGGGCCGGTGCGGCGAGGGCCGTCAGTTCGAGCTGGCGCAGCTCCAGGGCATTCCCCACCGAGGGGCGCTGCAGGCTGTCCACCAGGCCGTTGAGCCACAGCAGGCCACTGAGCACGAGGCTGAGCACGGCCAGTCCGGTGGTCCAACCCGCGCTCGGACGGGGTTGCGGCGAGGGACTGACGTTCAACCGCAGGCCCTCCGGGGCTCTCAGGAATGGGGATTCTGGCCCCTCCCATACGATGGGCGGCGAGCAGCCTCCAGCCCGTGCCCCTCCGGATTGTGTTGGTGCGCCATGGGTTGAGCAGCTTCAACGTGGAGCACCGGATCCAGGGTCGCGACGATCTGTCCAGCCTCACGGACATCGGCCAAACCCAGGCCCGCAGCACCGGGGCTGCCCTCAGGGATCTGACCTTCGCCGCGGCCTACAGCTCGCCCCTGGGACGGGCCGCTGACACCGCCCGGCTGCTGCTGGATGCCCAGGGCCAAGGCCTGGAAGCCCAGCTTGATGAAGGGCTGCTGGAGATTGACCTGGAACCGTGGAGCGGCCTGCTGCGCCGCGAGGTGAAAGAGCAGTTCGGCGAGCAGGAGCAGCAGTGGCGCCAGGCGCCGGAGCTGCTCTTGCTGCAGCGGGCCGATGGCAGCACCTATCGCCCCCTGGTGGAGCTGATGGTCCAGGCCCAGGAGTTCCGCCAACGGCTGCTGGATCGCCACGCCGCCGCCCTGGCGGACGACCAATCGCCCCCCCAGACCGTGCTGGTGGTGGGGCACAACGCCATCCTGCGCTGCCTGCTGCTGGCCCTGCTGGATCTGCCCCTCAGCGGGTTCCGCCGCCTGCGGGTCGATAACAGCGGCATCTCCGTGCTCAACCTGCACTCCAGCGGCGTCCAGGTGGAGTCACTGAATGGACTGGCCCACCTGGGGGATCCCCTGCCCGCCAAGGGGAACGGAGCGCGCCTGCTGCTGGTTCGCCACGGCGAAACCGACTGGAACCGGGAGGGCCGCTTCCAGGGCCAGATCGACATTCCCCTCAATGCCACCGGGCGCTCCCAGGCCGAAGCCGCCGGCCGTTTCCTGGCCCCGGTGACCATCCACCGGGCCTACACCAGCTGCATGGCCCGGCCACGCCAGACGGCTGAGGCGATCCTGGCGGCCCACCCCGGCGTGCCTCTCACCAGCAGCACCGGCCTGGTGGAGATCGGCCATGGGCTCTGGGAGGGGCGACTCGAACAGGAGATCGCCGAGGGTTGGCCCGACCTGCTGGCCGACTGGAAACGGGCTCCCGAGACGGTGCAGATGCCGGAGGGAGAAAACCTGCAGCAGGTGTGGGACCGCTCCCTGGCCACCTGGCAACGCATCGCCGCCGGCCTGGATGCCGATGAAACGGCCCTGGTGGTGGCCCATGACGCCGTCAACAAAACGATCCTCTGCGGGCTGCTGGGCCTGGGGCCCGCTGACATCTGGGCCATCAAGCAGGGCAATGGCGGGGTGACCGTGATCGACTACCCCGACGGGGCCCATGGCAGGCCGGTGGTGGCCGCCATGAACCTCACCCAGCATCTTGGGGGCGTGTTGGATCGCACCGCAGCGGGTGCCCTCTGAAGTCTTGATTCGCCCCCTCTGGCTTCACCAGGTGCAGCTGCTGGCTGGTCCCGGCCAGGCCATAGCCCGGGGCGATGCCCTGATCGACGCCGATGGCCGCCTGCTCGCCTGGGGGGAGGAGGCTGCTCGCCAAGCGGCCAGCCTCGAGCTCAGCCCCACCCCCGCCCAGGGCTGGCTGCTGGCGCCGGCACTGGTGGATCCCCACAGCGTGCTGGAGCAGCCGCTGGGGGGACGGGCCGAGGATCTCGACAGCCTGGCCGCCGCCGCTGCAGCAGGGGGATACGGCACCGTGGGGCTGCTGCCCTGGGCCAGTCCGTGGCGAGACCGGCCCGAACGACT
>JBIIQK010000161.1:0-4525 GCA_044342135.1 Cyanobium sp. | reverse complement strand
CCGAGCAGGGCTGGGTTCTGAAACACCAGCCGCACGTCGGGAGGGGTGCGTTGATCCAGGCGCAAATAGGTCTGGGGTAGCCCGTAGAGGCTCAGGGATCCGGAGCTGGGCAGCTGCAGCCCGGCCAGCAGACGCAGGATGGTGGACTTGCCCGCTCCGGACGGTCCGACCACCACCAGCCGCTCCCCCGGGGCAATGCGCAGGTTGACGTTGTCCAGCACCCGGCGGCTGCCCCAGCACACGCTGAGGTGGTCCATCTCCGCCAATGGCGGGAGCTCCGCCAGGGGCATTGGCATGGGCGGTGCGGGGGTGGCCAGAACGGGGAGCTGCGGACCGGTCCCACTCTGGCCCTTTGCGCCCGTGATGGGCCTCCGTAAAGTTCAGCCACTTGCGGCAGCGTCCTCCCCCGCCCTTTGCGCCCCCCCGCTCCGGCTTCCCGATTGCGGCGATCCCGCCGACCGCTGCCGAAACCGGGCTGGCTGGGCCGCGGCGATCTGCGCCAGAAGGATCTGATGAGCCGCTCCCGCCGGGCGGCCCGCTGGCTGCAACCCGGGCTGGTGGTGAAGCGCTGGGTGCTCACCTCAGGCCTGGGCTTGCTGGTGGCCCTGCTCGGCGCGGCGGTGTGGGCGGATCTGCAGCCGATCTACTGGATGATTTCCAGCATTCAGTGGCTGCTTGCCCAGGTCACCGGGGTGTTGCCCCGCAAAATCACCGGGCCCCTGGTGCTGCTGGTCGGCGCCGTGTTGATCTGGCTGGGCCAGAGCCGCAGTTTTGGCTCGATCCAGCAGGCCCTGGCGCCGGAAAAGGACACCTTGCTGGTGGACGCCCTGCTTGCCCAGCGGCGCCTCAACCGGGGGCCCAGCATCGTGGCCATTGGCGGCGGCACCGGCCTCTCCACCCTGCTCAGCGGCTTGAAGCGCTACAGCAGCAACCTCACCGCTATCGTCACGGTGGCCGATGACGGTGGCAGCAGCGGCGTGCTGCGCCGGGAACTCGGGGTGCAGCCCCCGGGTGACATCCGCAACTGCCTGGCGGCCCTGGCCCGGGAGGAACCCCTGCTCACCCGCCTGTTCCAGTACCGCTTCAAGGCGGGCAGCGGGCTGGAAGGTCACAGCTTTGGCAACCTGTTTCTCTCGGCCCTGACGGCCATCACCGGCAACCTGGAATCGGCGATCACCGCCAGCAGCCGGGTGTTGGCGGTGCAGGGACAGGTGGTGCCCGCCACCAATGCGGATGTGCGGCTGTGGGCGGAGCTGGAGAACGGGGATCGGATTGAGGGCGAATCGAAGATCGGCCATGCGGCCAGCCCGATCGTGCGGTTGGGCTGCACGCCGGAGCGGCCGCCCGCCTTGCCCAGGGCCCTGGAGGCCATTGCCCATGCCGACCTGATCGTGCTGGGCCCGGGCAGTCTCTACACCTCGCTGCTGCCCAATTTGCTGGTGCCCGAGTTGGTGGAGGCCATTCGGCGCAGCAAGGCGCCCCGCCTGTACATCTGCAACCTGATGACCCAGCCCGGCGAGACCGATGGGCTGGATGTGGAAGGGCACCTGCGCGCGATTGAGGCCCAGCTGGCGAGCCTGGGTGTGGAGGAGCGTCTGTTCACCGCCGTGCTGGCCCAGGAGGATCTCGGCGATTCCCTGCTGGTGGACCACTACCGCCACCAGGGGGCCGAACCGGTGGCCTGCGATGTCCGCAAGTTGCGCCGTCAGGGCTACGACGTGACCCTGGCCCCCCTTCAGGGTGCCCGCCCGACGGCCACCCTCCGGCACGATCCGCGCAGCGTGGCTCTCGCCGTGATGCGTTACTTCCGCAAGCACCAACGGGGCACCTGAGCCCCGCCTTCAATAGGCGTCCTGCATTTCGTAGAAGTCCGGCTGCACGTAGTCCTTGCGCAGCGGATAGCCCTTCCAGTCCTCCGGCATCAGCAGGCGCTTGGGGTGGGGGTGGCCCTCAAAGCGGATGCCGTACATGTCGAAGGTTTCCCGCTCCTGCCAGTCGGCTCCGCGGAATAGGCCATACAGGGTGGGGATGGTGAGGTCGCCATCGCGGTCGAGGAACACCTTGAGGCGGACCTCCTCAGGGGCCTGATCGGCCGACACAACTCCGTGGGGGCTGCGATCGGCCAGGGCCCCAAGCTTCACCAGGTGGTAGAAGCTCACCAGCCGGCCCCCGGGCCCCTCGTCGTAGCCCCCCTGGCATTGCAGGTAGTCGAAGCCCTGGGTTTTCAGGGCCGTGGCGATCACCGGCAGGAAGACAGGCTCGACGCCGATCATTTCCACGCCCAGGTGGTCGGTGCCCAGGGCGACCTGATCGAAGCCCTGGCTGGCCAGCCAGGACCCCACCGTCCCCGCAGGGGGAGACGCGGGACTCTGCAGGGCTCCGTCCTCTGGACTCGCAGCAGGGGTTTCCCGGGGCGATGGCTCAGGAGAGGGGATGGGGGTCTCTTCGGGCATGGCGAGTGGCGCTCAGGCGTTGGCTTTGGCGGGGATGGCGGCCGCCGGAGCGGGCATCGGCAGGGCGCTGGCCGCAGCCAGGGCCTGCTTCTGGGTTTCGGCTGCGAGGTACTGGCCGTTGACGATGGGCTCCACCGCCTTCATCTGGTGGGAGACCGTGCAGTAGCGGTGGGTCTGCTGGAGGTTGCCGCGCTCGGCCAATGCTTCATTGCCCACCTTCTTGCGCAGCTTGATCACCGCATCGAAGATCGCCTCCGGCCGGGGCGGGCAGCCGGGCAAGTACAGATCCACGGGGATCAGTTTGTCCACGCCACGCACCGCGGTGGTGGAGTCGGCAGAGAACATACCGCCGGTGATCGTGCAGGCCCCCATGGCGATCACGTATTTGGGCTCAGGCATCTGCTCGTAGAGCCGCACCAGGGCGGGTGCCATTTTCATGGTCACGGTGCCGGCCACGATCAGCAGGTCGGCCTGGCGAGGGCTGGAACGGGGCACGAGCCCGAAGCGGTCAAAGTCAAAGCGCGAACCGATCAGGGCCGCAAACTCGATGAAGCAGCAGGCGGTGCCATACAGCAGCGGCCAGAGGCTGCTCAGTCGGGCCCAGTTGTGGATGTCATCAAGGGTGGTGAGGATCACGTTCTCGGACAGGTCCGAGGTCACCGTGGGAGCGCCGACCGGATTACAGCTGGCCGCCCGCAGGTCCTTGAGGGCGTTGATGGAGAGCGTGTCGGAGGGGATCGTGTTGGTCATGGGTCAGCTCCACTCGAGGGCGCCCTTGCGCCAGGCGTAGGCCAGGGCCACCACGAGGATGGCAATGAAGATCAGGGCCTCAATGAAGGCCAGCAGGCCGAGGCGGTGGAAGGCCACCGCCCAGGGATACAGGAAAACGGTCTCCACGTCGAAGATGACGAAGACCAGCGCAAACATGTAGTAGCGAATATTGAACTGGATCCAGGCACCACCAATCGGTTCCATGCCCGATTCGTAGGTGAGCTCCCGTTCCCCCACCCGACTCTTCGGCGAGAGCAGCTTGTTGGCCACCAACGCCAGAACGGGCACGGCCGCCGAGATCAGCAGGAAGCCGAGAAAGGCGTCGTAGCCGGAGAGCACGAACATTCGGGCCAGCCAAACTTGGGGTCCAGTCTGGCATCCGCGCCCGGGGCCTGGGGCCCGTCGATACAGTGGGCCCACCACCTCAGGCCCTGGGATGAGCTCAACCGAAACGCCCGAGCCCCATCCTGAAGTCCCATCGGTTCCCGAGCCCGTTCCGGCCCCGGAGTCGAGTCCAGCCTCCGAGCCTGCGGTGGACCCGGCCACCCACCGCTTTGAGTGCCGCAGCTGTGGCTTCGTCTACGACCCGGCCGAGGGGGTTCGCAAGCTGGCTATTGAACCCGGCACCCCCTTCGTGGAGCTGGATCCCATCGGTTTCCGCTGCCCGGTCTGCCGCAGCCGGGTGGGCGCGTTCAAAGACATCGGCCCCCGCAACAAGCCCAGTGGCTTCGAGGAGAACCTCAATTTCGGCCTGGGGGTCAACCGCCTCACCCCCGGCCAGAAGAACGTGCTGATCTTCGGGGGCTTCGCCCTGGCCTTCGCCTTCTTCCTCTCCCTTTATTCCCTGCGCTGATGACTGGCTCTTCCCTGTCCCGTCCCTGGCAGCCCCTGCTGCGTCCCCTGCTCAGCCTGCTGTTGGTGATCGGGCTGGGCTTCGGGCTCTCCGGCTGTGTCACCACGGGTTTGCCGGTGGCTGCCGCCAGTCCCTGGCAGCCCGTGGCCCTGGCCACCAAGGCCAATCCCCTCGATGTGGCCTTCACCAATGACCAGCACGGCTTTCTGGTGGGCAGCAACCGGCTGATCCTGGAAACCGACGATGGGGGGGCGAGCTGGGCCGAGCGGGCCCTCGACCTGCCGGAGGAGGAAAACTTCCGCCTGATCAGCATTGATTTCCGCGGGGATGAGGGCTGGATCGCCGGCCAGCCCGGCCTGCTGCTCCACACCACCGATGGCGGTCAGAACTGGAGCCGTCTGTTTCTCGATACGAAGCTGCCGGGTGAGCCTTACCTGATCACCGCCTT
>JBIIQK010000160.1:0-4533 GCA_044342135.1 Cyanobium sp. | reverse complement strand
GCCACGTTGGCCTCACCGCCACCCCCGGTGAGCGGAGCAAAGGGAGCGGTCACCGCCGCAATCCCGGGGGCATTGGTCTGCAGGTTGCGCAGGAAATCGGGCCCGGTGGCCACCTGGGCCAGATCCCCCGACTGGTAAAGCTCGATCGCCCGCCGGTAGCCCTGGCTCACCACCTCCCGCGGCAGCAGGCCGCGCCGGTAGAGGTCGCTCCAGAAGGCAAAGGCGCGCCGGCCCGCTTCGCTGTTGAAAGCAGCCCGATGGTCCCCATCCAGCAACTGCACCCCCATCTGCACCAGGGTTTCCAGCAGCTCGGCCGAGTCGTCGGGCACCACGGTCACAAACAGGGCGTAGCGGCCCGTGCGGCGGTGCACCGCTTCAGCAAAAGCAGGCACCTCGTCCCAGTGGCTGGGGGGCGCCCCGTAGCCGGCCCGCTCCAGCAGGCGGCGATTGGCCATGGTGATCCGGGCCGTCAGGTACCAGGGGATGGCGAACTGCTGCGCTGCCCCCGGGCCTGAACCACCCTCCCCTTGCTGGCCGACTTGCTCGCGACCCGCCTCCCAGATCGCCGGCAGGTAGGCCTCGGCGGCCCCGGCGGGCAGCACGGTGCTCAGATCGCGCAGCCCGCCCTTGCTAGCCAGGTTGGCGGCGAAGGGCGGATTGAGGTTGACCAGGTCGGGCGCGGTGCGGGCGAACACGGCCGCCAGCAACTTGCGCTCCACCGAGCTCCAGGGCACATCGGTCCAGCGCACCCGGATGCCTGGGTTCTGACGCTCCCAGCCAGCGATCAGGCCCTGGAGATAGCCGTTGAACTTGGGAGCCAGATCCAGGGTCCAGAAGTTGAGCACCCGCTCGCCGGAGTTGCCACCGGATCGGCCGCAGCTGCCCAGACCCCCCGCCAGCAGGGCAGCGGCAGAGCCGCCACCGAGCAGTTTGAGAAAGCGTCGCCGGCCCTGTTCACGTGCCATGGGCTCAGCTTCGCCCGCCGGAGGTTTGCTGGCGCCAGAGCAGCAGCTGCAGGGAGCACAGCAGCGGCGCCAGCAGGGCCGTGAGCAGGGTCTGGGCCAGCCAGGTGTGCAGGGCGGGCGCCGGCAGCCACGCCTCCGCAGCCGACCAACCGAGCAGGAGGCCCTGCAGGATCAAGCTGGCGCCGAGCAGGGCCGTGCCGAGCAGGGCCAGCAAACCCAGATTGAAACTGCGCTCGATCGGCGGCCCCTGGCGCCCCAGCCGGCCCCACCACCACCCCAACAAGGCCAGGCCAGGAATTTCCGTGATCGGGCCGAGATGGAACCCGTCGAGCAGCAGGCCCAGGCCCGCGCCAGCCAGAGCCCCGGAGAGCGGGCCATCCACCAGGGCCCAGGGCAGCAGCCACAGCACCGGCCAGGCCGGGGGTACCCCCGCCAGCTTCAAGGGCCCCGGCGAAGCCAGCACCAGCCAGGGCACCACCAGGGCCGTGGCCACACACCACCCATGGCGGGCCAAACGATTCACGGCAGCCGCACCTGCACCCAGTCGACCGCTTCGACCGGGGCGCTGAGCTGCACCACGGCCTCGGTGGCCGGAACGGCCCGGTCATCGACCGACTGGATCACGCCAACAGTGAGATTGGGTGGCACCAGGGTGCTGGCTGGTGACGTCACCACCACATCGCCGGGGCGCACGCCCGGATCCTTCTCCAGAAAGCGCAGCACGGGCCGGCTGGTGCCGATCCCCGTGAGCAGGCCATGGCGCTGGGTGCGGCCCACCCAGACGCCCACACGGCTGCCGGGATCGGTGAGCAGGGCCACGGTGGCAGTGGTGGGCGTCACGCTGGCCACCCGCCCAAGCAGCCCGCCGGGCGCCAGCACCGGCAAGCCCGGTCGAAGGCCCTGGAGCTCGCCGCCGCCGATCACCAGCTGCTGCCACCACCCCCCGGCCTGCCGCGAAATCACTGGCGCAGCCACCTCCCGGCCGCCGCGCCCCTGCAGCTCCAGCAGACCCCGCAGGCGGCGGTTGTCGACCTCGAGCTGACGCAGCCGGCTCTGGTCATTCAGGCTATGGGCACTGCGAATCCACTCACCCTGGGCACTGCCGGGCCAGAAGGGCCGGCTGACCAGGGCATAGGCATCACTGAAGCCCGCCCCCTTGCTGAGGCGCACCCCCACCAGGGCCAGCACGAGCAGGCCCCAGGGCCAGGCCTGAAGAACCACCCGCAGGGCGGGGAGGCGGAGCCTGCGGCCGGCCTGCATCGCAATCAGGCGGTCTGACGCACGAAGTCAGGGGTGTCGAGCACGCGCTGCAGCCGCTTGTAGTCCTCGAGGACCATGCCGCAGCCGTTCACCACACACAACAGAGGATCCTCGGCCACGTGGGTGAGGATGCCGGTTTCGTGGCTGATCAAGTCGGTGATGCCGCGCACCTGGGCGCCGCCACCGGCCAGCATGATTCCGCGATCGACGATGTCGGCCGCCAGCTCGGGCGGGGTGCGCTCGAGGGTGCGCTTCACCGCTTCCACGATCACGTTGAGGGGCTCGGCCATGGCCTCGCGGATGTCGCCGGCCCGCACGTTGATGGTGCGGGGCAGACCGGAGAGCAGGTGCAGACCCCGCACGTCCATCGAGGTGTTGTCGTGGGCGTCGTCGGGGAAGGCGGAGCCGATGCGGATCTTGATGTCCTCGGCGGTGCGTTCGCCCACCACCAGGTTGTGCACCTTCTTGAGGTACACGCCGATGGCGTCGCTGAGTTCGTCACCGGCCACCCGCACCGACTCGCTCAGCACCGTGCCGCCCAGGCTCAGCACCGCCACTTCGGTGGTGCCGCCGCCGATGTCGACGATCATCGTGCCCACCGCTTCGGTGACGGGCAGGCCGGCGCCGATCGCCGCCGCCACGGGCTCATCGATCAGGTGCACCTCGCGGGCACCGGCCAGGCCGGCCTCCCGCACCGCCCGGCGCTCGACGCCGGTGACCCCACTGGGAATGCCGATCACCAGACGGGGAGCCACGATGCCCCGCCCCTCGTTGGCCTTCTGGATGAAGGTCTTGATCATCTGCTCCGCCGCGTCGAAGTCGGCGATCACGCCATCGCGCAGGGGCCGCACGGCCCGGATGTTGCCGGGGGTGCGGCCGAGCATCATCTTGGCCTCATCGCCCACCGCCAGAGGCACGCCCTTCTCGAGATCGAGGGCCACCACGGAGGGCTCCTGCAGCACGATGCCCTTGCCGGACACGAAGATCAGGGTGTTCGCGGTGCCCAGGTCGATGCCGATATCACGCGAGAACTGAAAACGACGGAAAAACACGGACGCCCGGCCTGCAAGGGCCGAATCATAGGAGGGTGTTACAGACGGCCCGAACGGTGGAACTGAAGGGAGGTGGCAACCCAACCGGGTGCCGCATCATTGATCCATCAGCACAGGAGACATCGCCATGGGCGTGAATTCCATCACCCTCGTCGGCCGGGCCGGCCGCGACCCGGAGGTCCGTTATTTCGAATCGGGCAGCGTGGTCGCCAACCTCACCCTCGCCGTCAACCGCCGCAGCTCCGGCGACGAACCCGACTGGTTCAACCTGGAGATCTGGGGCAAGCAGGCCCAGGTGGCGGCTGATTACGTTCGCAAGGGAGCCCTGGTGGGCATCATCGGCAGCTTCAAGCTCGACCGCTGGACCGACCGGGCCAGCGGCGAAGAGCGCACTAAACCGGTGATCCGGGTCGACCGGCTCGAACTGCTGGGCTCCAAGCGCGACGCCGAAGGCGGCGGTGGCATGGGCAGCGGCGGCTTTGGTGGCGGAGCCCCTAGCGAGGAGGAAGTGCCCTTCTGAGGAAGGCCCCCGCTGAAGCCGGGGCCTCGCGGAGTGGGCTCAGTGGGAGCTGTTGCGCTTGTTCCAGGTGCGCAGCCCCAGCCACACCAGGCCAGCGGCAACGACCAGCACCAGCAACACCTTCACCACCTTGGCCACTGGCTCGATCCAGAGCTCCACGTTGGTGTAGCCCTCGCCCAGGGCCAGCCCGGCACAGGTGAGCAGCAGGGTCCAGATCAGGCTGCCAGCGGTGGTCCAGAGCAGAAACGGGGCCAGCGGCATCATCTCGATCCCGGCTGGCACGGAGATCAGGGTGCGGATGCCGGGCACCAACCGGCCCCAAAACACCAGGGCCGTGCCGTGGCGGGCGAACCAGTCGCGGCTGCGATGCAACTCCTGGGGGCTGATGCCGATCCAGCGCCCATGGCGCTCGAGCCACTGCTCAATCCGCTGTTCGTTGATCAGGCGGCCGATGCCGTACCAGGGCAGGGCCCCCAGCACGGTGCCCAGCAGCCCGGCCAACACCACCGGCAGCAGGGCCAGCTGGCCCTGCTGCACATAGAAGCCCCCGAGGGGCATGATCAGTTCCGAGGGGATCGGCGGGAACAGGTTCTCGAGGAACATCGCCGCGAAGATGGCGCCGTAGCCCAACCAGGGATTGGACTCCACCGCCGCACCGATCAGCTGCGGCAGCTGCTGCACCAGATCGCTGATCCCCATTGGGTTGGCCTCAGTAGCGGTAGTGCTCGAGCTTGTA
>JBIIQK010000159.1:0-4562 GCA_044342135.1 Cyanobium sp. | reverse complement strand
ACGGCCTCGAGCGGCGCACTTGAAGCGGGACGGGTGTCATGGCCAACCGTTGTCCCTGGGCCTTGCTCCTAGCCGGGGTTTACCGAGCCAGCACCTCTCGATGCTGCTGGTGCGCTCTTACCGCACCCTTGCACCCTTGCCTGTTCAGGGGGCGAGCCCCCTGCCATCGGCGGTGTGTTTCTGTGGCACTGTCCTCACGGTCGCCCGCACTGGGCGTTACCCAGCAGGCCTGGCCATTGGGGAGCCCGGACTTTCCTCAACCAGGCGCCGAAGCTGTTCTGAAGACCCGTTCCGAAGAACGACTCCCGGATCGACCTCGACCCTGATCGCGATCACCTCGCCTGCTTTCGGGTTCCATAATGAACCGCCAGGGGGCTGTAGCTCAGCCGGATAGAGCGACGGTTTCCTAAACCGTAGGTCGTGGGTTCGAGTCCCGCCAGCCCCGTCTATTCCCCGTGGTGGTGTCGCGGCCACCAGGGGCCCAGGGCGTAGCGAGCGCTACCGGTAGTGGTCTTCCCATTCGGTCCACCGGGGCTAGCGTGGCCCCAGTCGTCTAACCGCGATGACCCAGCTTCACGATCTGCGTCTGCGTCTGCTGGTGCAGCAGGAGAGCGAGCGCATCGCCGACAGCCAACCCGATGAGCTCGATCTCTCGGTGGTGCAGGCCCGCTGCCTCTGTTGGCTGGCCCTGCTGGCCGAGGCCCATGAGGAGCAGGCCACCGATGCCGAGCGTCGCAGCGATACGGAACAGGCCATGGGCTGGTTCGCCGATTCCATGCGGCTCCGCGATGTGATCAACGTGGTCACGTCGATCGAGATTCCCCTGCCGGCGGCCAGTGGCGACGCCGACGATTCCAGCGACGACCTGCGCGACCAGGGTCCCCTGGCGGCATGAGTGCCATGATGGAATCTGACAACCCAAGGGAATGCGGTGCCCGAAGAGCCCTGCCAATGCCCTGATTGCCAGCGGTTCTACCGGGAACACGACCGGCTGATCCGTGAAAACCCCACCTTGCGCCAGCAGCAGGAGCTCAACTGGGCTGCGCTGCAATCCTTTCGCACCCTGGCGGGGAGGGTGATGGAAGAGCTGCAGAAGCAGCAGGAGGCGTCCGAGTCAGCTGCCAGCGCCGCCGGTCCGGCCCCGTCCGTGCCGGGTGCCGGTGCCGTCGCCGATCAGGCTGGGGAGCAGGCCGGTGAGCCCGATGCCGTGCAGCAGGCCATGGCCGACCTGGAGAACATCAATGCCCATCTGTTCTCGATTGAGGCGCTGATGGAGCGCATCTTCGATGTGCGGGTACCTGAAGAGGTGGAGCAAAAGTTCCGCGAAGTGGCCGGCGAGCTGGCCCCCGATCCGCTCAATGCTGATCGGCTGCGACTCAACCGTCTGCTCCACCAGACCCCGGACCTGCCCGGTTAGGCCCCCTTCCCCGGTCAGTCCAGTTCGCAGGTGATGGTCACCGGGAAGCTTTCGGCCTTCCAGATGCGGTCGGCGTACTCCCGGATTGAGCGATCGGAGGAGAAGAAGCCGCTGCGGGCTGAATTGAGCAGGGACATCCGGTTCCAGCGGCCCCGATCGGCCCAGGTGCGGTCAACCTCGGCCTGGGCCCGCAGATAGTCATTGAAATCCGCCAGCACGAAGAAGGGATCGCGGCCGGTGAGGTTCTGCAGCAGGGGCCGGAACAGGTCGCCGTCGCCGTTGCTGAAGTGGCCTTGCTCCACCAGGCGCAGGATTTCGGAGAGCTCGGGCATGGAGCCGATCAGCTCCCAGGGGCGATAGCCGGCGTTGTGCAGGCTGGAGATTTCTTCCGCGGTCTTGCCGAACAGGAAGAAGTTCTCGGCGCCCACCTGCTCCCGGATCTCCACATTGGCGCCATCCAGGGTGCCGATGGTGAGGGCCCCGTTCATGGCGAATTTCATGTTGCCGGTACCGGAGGCCTCCTTGCCGGCGGTGGAGATCTGCTCAGACAGGTCGGAGGCGGGATAGACCCGCTCTCCCAGTTTCACGTTGTAGTCCGCCAGGAAGATCACCCGCAGCCGCCCCTCCATGTCGGGGTCGGCGTTGATCGTTTCGGCGATGCCGTTGATGAAGCGGATGATCAGCTTGGCCATGTAGTAGCCGGGCGCCGCCTTGCCGCCGAAGATCACCGTGCGCGGAGCCATGCCCTCGGCCTGACCGTTCTTGATGCGCAGGTACTGGGCCACCACCTGCAGGGCATTGAGGTGCTGGCGCTTGTATTCGTGGATCCGCTTTACCTGCACGTCGAACAGGGAGCTCGGATCCACCAGGACGCCGGTGTGGCGGTGGATGTAATGGCTGAGTTGTCCTTTCACCGTCAGCTTGGTGGCCTGCCAGCGCTCCAGGAAGCTGCTGTCATCCACAAACTGCTCGAGTTTGCGCAGGTCATCGAGCTGGTTGATCCAGCCCTCCCCGATCGATTCATTCAGTAGGGCCGACAGCTTGGGATTGGCCAGGCCGACCCAGCGCCGCGGGGTGACGCCGTTGGTGACGTTGGTGAACTTCTCGGGCCACAGGGCCGCGAATTCCGGAAATAGCTCGGTTTTGACCAGTTCGCTGTGCAGGGCTGCCACACCATTGACGTGGTGGGATGCCACGGTGGCCAGGTTGGCCATGCGCACGGCCTTGCCGCCCTCCTCGTCGATGATCGACACCTTGCGCAGGATCTGTTCGTTCCCTGGGTACTTGAGACGCACCTGCTGGAGGAAACGGCGGTTGATCTCGTAGATCAGCTCCAGATGCCGGGGTAGCAGGGAGCCGAACAGACCCAGGCCCCACTTCTCGAGGGCTTCCGGCAGCAGGGTGTGGTTGGTGTAGGCCACGGAGCGGCTGGTGATGCTCCAGGCCGCGTCCCACTCGAGGTGTTTGTCATCGAGCAGCAGGCGCATCAGCTCGGCGACGGCGATGGCCGGGTGGGTGTCATTGAGCTGGACGGCCCAGTGATCGGGGAACTCGGTGATCGGGATCCCGCGGGAATCGAGGTTGCGGATCATGTCCTGCAGCGAGCAGCTCACAAAGAAGTGCTGCTGCTTCAGGCGCAGACGCCGGCCCTCGTCGGTGCCGTCGTTGGGGTAGAGCACCTTGGAGAGGGTCTCGCTGCCCACCTTCTCCTCCACGGCCCCGTAGTAGTCGCCGATGTTGAAGGCGTAGAAGTCGAACGATTCGGTGGCATCGGCGCGCCAGAGGCGCAGCCGGTCGCAGGTGTTCACCCGGTAGCCCAGCACCGGCACGTCGTGGGGAATGCCGATGGCGTGCTCTTCGGGGATCCAGCGCACCCGGTAGGTGCCGTGCTCGTCCCGGTAGCTCTCGGTGCGTCCGCCGAAGCCCACGAAGCAGGCCTGGTCCGGATGGGGCAGCTCCCAGGGCCAACCGCTCTTGAGCCACTTGTCGGTGATTTCCACCTGCCAGCCGTCGCGGATCAGCTGGTCGAAGATGCCGAACTCGTAGCGGATGCCGTAGCCGGTGGCGGGGATCTCCAGGGAGGCCAGGGATTCGAGGAAACAGGCGGCCAGCCGCCCCAGGCCTCCGTTGCCCAGGCCGGGCTCCTCCTCGACATCGAGGATCTCGTTGATGTCATTGATGCCGAAGCGCCGCAGGGCCTCGGCCGCCTCCTGCTGGATGCCGAGCATCAGCAGGTTGTTGCCCAGCTGGGGGCCGATCAGGAACTCGGCCGAGAGGTAGGCCACCGCCCGGGTGGGGGTGGCCCGCAGGGCTTCGATGCCAGCCAGGTAGCGGGTCATCAGCCGGTCGCGCACGGCGTAGCTGAGGGCCATGTAGAGGTCATGGCGGCTGGCCGTGGGGGCGAGCTTGCCGAGCGTGTAGAAGAGGTGCTCGGTCATGCCGTCGAACACGTCGTCGGCGGTCAACCCACTGCGGTCGGGGTCCGCGTAGCAGCCCGGGGTGGGCAGGCGCAGGTTGCTGGGTTGCGGGTCGCTCATGCCGCCAATCCTCGGTCATTGGTCAGGGGAAGGCCCGGATTCCATCGCCAATTGGTCACATCGGGGGCGTCCATGCCGTGTTCATGGGCGTAGGCGCGGTTGGTGAGGATCGCTTCCTTCATGCGTTCCTTGACATGGGCTGCCCGGGATCCCAACCCCGGTACCCGGTCGATCACATCGATCACCAGGTTGAAGCGGTCGATCTGGTTGTTCATCGCCAGCTCCAGCGGGGTGTTGATGTTGCCTTTCTCCTTGTATCCACGCACGTGGAAATTGGCGTGGTTGGTGCGGCGGTAGGTGAGGCGGTGGATCAGCCACGGATAACCGTGGAAGTTGAAAATCACGGGCCGGTCGGTGGTGAACAGGGAATCGAAGTCGCGGTCGCTCATGCCGTGGGGGTGCTCGCTGGGCTGGGTGAGGGCGAACAGCTTCACCACATTCAGCACCCGGATCTTGAGTTTGGGGATCTCGCGGCGCAGGATCTCCACGGCCGCCAGGACCTCCTTGGTCGGGATGTCGCCGGCGCAGGCCATCACCACATCCGGTTCATCGGGGTCGGCGCCCCTGTCGTCGTTGCAGGCCCAGCTCCACAGGCCGATGCCCTTGGC
>JBIIQK010000009.1:0-15329 GCA_044342135.1 Cyanobium sp. | reverse complement strand
GGTTCGAGGGCTATGGGCTGTTGTCCCTGGCCAGGCGCCAGTCGCTGGTGCGTCAGTGCCGTGAGCGGCTCCATGCCCTGCGCCAGGCCCAGCGCCCCGTGCTGGCCGTAGCCCCGCCTCGCCTGCGGTTGGTGCCGAGCGGTGCCGCCGCGCCCCCCTCCGGGGGCAGGCTTCCCTTCGATGCCGACACTCCCCTGTCCGAGATCCGGGGGGTGGGCCCCAAAACCGCAGCCCGCCTAGCCCAGCTCGGATTGCTGCTGGTGCGCGACCTGGTGCACTACTACCCGCGGGACTACCTCGACTACGCCAACCTCGTGCGCATCAGTGGTCTGGAGCCGGGTCGCACGGCCACGATTGTGGCCAGCGTGCACCGCAGCCACGCCTTCGCCAGCCCGCGCAACCCCAATCTCTCCATCCTCGAATTGCATCTGGTCGACTGCACCGGAAAGATTCGAGTCAGCCGGTTTTTTGCCGGCCAACGCTTCTCCAGCCCCGGCTGGCTCAAGACCCAGCAACGCCAATTCCCGCCTGGGGCCACCGTGGCGGTGAGTGGGCTCGTCAAGGAAACTCCCTACGGGCCAGCCTTTCAGGACCCCTTGATGGAGGTGCTCGAATCGCCCCAGGCACCGGTGCGCTCCGAGACCATCGGCCGGCTGCTGCCCGTGTACGGGTTGACCGAGGGCCTGGGTGCCGACCGCCTGCGCCAGGTGGTCGAGGCCGTGCTGCCCCTGGTGCGCCACTGGCCGGATCCCCTGCCCGAGGCCATCCGCCGCAGCCAGGGCCTGGTGACCCGTGCCGAAGCCCTCAGCTGGATCCATGCTCCAGCCAACCAGGAGCAGCTGCAGGCCAGCCGCCGGCGCCTGGTGTTCGATGAATTCCTGCTGCTGCAGCTGGGCCTGGCCCAACGCCGGCGCCAGCTGAGCCAGCGCCCCGCCCCGCCCCTGGCCCTGCTTCCCGGGGGGGAAGGCTTGGTGCAGCGCTTCCTGGCCCTGTTGCCGTTTGCGCTCACGGGCGCCCAGGAGCGGGTGCTGGCTGAAATCCGTGCCGATCTGGCCCGCCCCCAGCCGATGGCCCGGCTCGTGCAGGGCGATGTGGGCAGTGGCAAGACCGTCGTGGCCCTGGCTTCCCTGCTCACCGCGATCGAGGCGGGCTGCCAGGGCGCGTTGATGGCACCCACCGAGGTGCTCGCCGAGCAGCACTACCGCAAGTTGGCCGAGTGGCTGCCCCAGTTGCATGTCAGTTCGGCCCTGCTCACCGGTTCCACCCCCGCTCCCCGCCGTCGGGGCCTGCTCGAGGATCTGGTCAACGGCCAGTTGCAGCTGCTGGTGGGCACCCACGCCCTGCTGGAAGACCCGGTGCAGTTCGATCGCCTGGGCCTGGTGGTGGTGGACGAGCAGCACCGCTTCGGGGTGCGGCAGCGCAACCGCCTCCTCGCCAAGGGGCTCCAGCCCCACCTGCTCACGATGACGGCAACCCCCATTCCTCGCACCCTGGCGCTGTCCCTGCACGGCGACCTCGACGTCAGCCAGATCGATGCCCTGCCCCCGGGCCGCCAACCGATTCGCACCCACCTGATCAAGGCGAGCCAACGCCAGCAGGCCTACGGGTTGATACGGGAGCAGGTGGCTCTCGGTCAACGGGCCTATGTGGTGCTCCCCCTGGTGGATGAGTCAGACAAGCTCGACCTGCGCTCCGCCGTGGAGGTGCACCGGCAGCTCAGTGAGGAGGAATTTCCGGATCTACGGGTCGGGCTCCTCCACGGCCGACTCAACAGCGCCGAGAAACAGGCCGCCATCGGCGCCTTTGCCAGCGGAGAGACCCAGGTGCTGGTCAGCACCACCGTGGTGGAAGTGGGCGTGGATGTCCCAGAAGCCAGCGTGATGGTGATTGAACATGCGGAACGCTTCGGGCTAGCCCAGTTGCACCAGTTGCGCGGACGGGTTGGGCGGGGTGCGGCCGCCTCCCATTGCCTGTTGATCAACGACAGCAGCAACGTGCTGGCTCGGCAGCGGCTCGAGGTGTTGGTGCGCTCCAGCGACGGTTTCGAGATCGCCGAAATGGACCTGCGCCTGCGGGGCCCCGGCCAGGTGCTGGGCACCCGGCAGTCGGGTCTGCCCGATCTGGCCCTCGCCAGCCTCACCGACGATGGCGACCTGCTGGAGCTCGCCCGCGCCGTGGCCCTGGAGATCACCCAGGCCGATCCCGATCTCCAGGCCCATCCAGGGCTGGCCCTAGCCCTGGCGGAGCAACGGCGCCGCCAGATGGATCAGGCTGCCCGTCTCAACTGACCGTCACCTCGCCCTCCACCCATGGCGCTGCGTCCCTGGAGCCCGATTCCGATCCACGAGTGCGGTGAACCGTTGGAGTCCCTGCCCAGCTGCCTGAGGCGACTGGAGCCCCATCCCTACATGGTCCTGGGGGCCCCCTATGGACCCAATGGGGACCCATTCCGCCTGCGTCAGGGTGTGGTGCAGCGGCTCCTGCAGGCGGAGCAGGCGCTGCAGGGGGAAGCGGACGGCATTCGCCTGGCGATCTTCGATGCCTGGCGCCCGCTGGCCGTGCAGCGCTTCATGGTGCGCCATGCCGTGACGCAGGAATGCGGCGCGCAAGGGGTGAATCCGGATCAGCCCTCGCCGGCAAGGGAGCGGATCGAGGCCGAGGTGGGCCGGTTCTGGGCGCCGCCGAGCGACGATCCAGCCACCCCTCCACCCCACAGCACCGGTGCAGCGGTGGACCTGACCCTGGCGGATGCTGCCGGGGATCCCCTCGCCATGGGGGGGGCCATCGACGCGATCGGGGCCGTCTCAGAACCGCAGTTTCATGGGCCAGCGGCCCTGGCTGATCCCGATGGCGAGGCGGCCCAATGGCACCGGCATCGCCAGCTGCTGGCGTGGGCAATGGCCAGCGCCGGGTTTGTGCAGCATCCCAACGAGTGGTGGCACTTCAGCTGGGGGGATCAGCTCTGGGCCTGGCGCAGCGCTGCCACGGCTGCCCGTTACGGCCGGGTCGGGGACGTGGAGAGCTCGTTGAACAGCTGATCGGCCTGGGGCCGGGTCAACAGATCGCGGGACACACAGCGCCGCAGCGTGCTGCGGGTCATGTCCAGCTGGACGCGGCGCAACTGCGCGATCACGGCGTCGCTCTGGTCGGCGTAGGGCTGGAGCTGCTGCTGGAAGGCGCTGCGGATCCGTTCCGGTTCACAGGTGGTGCGGTCGGGGTCGTAGCGGGTGGGAGGGGAGCTGGGAGGCGCAGGCTGCTGGCGTCCCAGCCCTGCCAGGCCCTCGGGCACATCCCAACAGACCAACAGGCTGGCCACCAGCACCCCCGAAAGGGCCCTGTCAGGCGCGAGCCCGCTCATCCAGCGCCAGCAGCCAGCCACTGCTGCACGGTGTCCCGTCCACTCTTGACCACAAAATCCCCCAGGCTGCGGCGCCCACCCGCTTCATGCCAGGCCTGCAGCAGGGGCTCAAGGGTGGGCTCCAGGGCTTCCAGGGGCATCTTCTCCAGGTACGGCTCGGCCAGCCGACTGAGGTTGGGGGTGCCCCCCAGCCACAGCTGGTACTGATCGACACCACTTCCCACCAGGCCGATCTCGGCCATATAGGGCCGGGCACAGCCATTGGGGCAGCCGGTCATGCGCACCAGCACGGACCGGCTGATGCCAATCCGCTGGAGCAGGGCATCCAGACGGTCGAGCACATCGGGCAGGATCCGTTCCGCCTCAGTCACCGCCAGGCCGCACAGGGGCAGGGCTGGACAGGCCAGGGCGTGGCGTGCCAGGGGGGCGGTCTGTTCGGGGGTCTCGTAGCCGAGGGCGGCGAGATCAGCACGCACGCTGGCCCGCTGGGAGGTGCCGATGTTGCAGAGCAGCAGATCCTGGTTGGGGGTCAACCGCACCTCAAGCTTGTAGGTGTCCACCAGGCGACGCAGGCCCTGCTTGAACTCTCCCGCCACCCGACCAGACAGCACGGGCAGGCCCACGAACCAGAGCCCCCGGCTCTGGCGATGCCAGCCCAGATAGTCCTCCAGCTTGGCCTTGGGCTCCAGGCGCATCCCCTTGATCGGATGGGCAAAGTAGTGGGCCCGCAGCTCCTGGCGGAACCAGGCCACGCCACGGTCATGGATGAGGTATTTCATCCGGGCGTGGCGCCGCTGTTCCCGGTCGCCGTGGTCGCGCTGCAGGGCGACGATCGACTGGAGCAGATCCAGCACGTGATCAATGGCCACATAACCGAGGGGATCGGCCGTGCGGGCAAAGGTCTCGTCCTTGTTGTGGGTGCGACCCATGCCGCCTCCCACATAGACATTGCAGCCCTGGGGGTTGCCCTGGGGGTCCGTGAACAGCACCAGACCGATGTCCTGGGTGAGCAGATCCACCGAGTTGTCGCCGGGCACCGTCACCGCCACCTTGAACTTGCGGGGCAGATAGGTGCTGCCATAGAGGGGCTCGGCCGCGTCGCCGCTGAACACCCCACCCTCCTGCTGGCGGGCCTTCACCGTCTTCACGGTGGCACTCGGCTTGATGCGATAGCTGAGTTCCCCGTCAACCCAGATGTCGAGGTAGGAACCTTCCGCCGCCTGGGGGGCCAGCAGGTCGGCGATGTCATCGGCCAGCTGGCGGGCAGCCGGGTAGCCCCCTTTCTCAAAGGGCGCGGCCGGCGCCATCACGTTGCGGTTGATGTCTCCGCAGGCGGCGAGGGTGGAGCCCAGCTCTCGCACGATCGTGCCGATCACTTCCTTGAGGTCGTCCTTGCGCACCCCATGCATCTGGAAGGCCTGACGGGTCGTGGCCCGCAGGGTGCCATTGCCGAGCCGATCGGCGAGTTCGTCAATGGCCAGGTAGAGCGAACCGGGCACGCGACCGCCTGGGTTGCGCAACCGCAGCATCATCTGCCAGTCCTTGTCCGCCCCCTTGCGGCGGTTGTCCCGGTTGTCCTGCTGATAGCTGCCGTGGAACTTGAGAATCTGAACCGCCCCTTCGGTGAAGTGGGCGGCCTCGTTCGCGAGTTCGGTCAGCAGCGGCTCCTTCAAATGGCCGCTGCTGGCCTTGAGCTGTTCAAATTTCGAGGGGGCCTTGGCACTGGAGCCGTGCATGACTTCGGGCATCGGATCCTGCACTCAACGCTCGGCTCATTCCGAAGTTAGCGAACGGCGTTCAATACAGTCGCGCTGTGTTGCCAGCTGCCCGTGTCGACCTTTTTGCTCGAAATCGGCACCGAGGAACTTCCCGCCGATTTTGCGCGGCTGGCCCTGCCCCAGCTCGAGCGTCTGGTGCGTCAGGACCTGGCAGCACTGCGACTCCCGATCGACGAGATCCACTGCACCAGTACCCCCAGGCGGCTGGTGATCCGGGCCACCGGGATCCCGGAGCGGCAACCCGATCTCGAAGAGGAGCGCAAAGGTCCGCCCGGATCCCAGGCCTGGAGTGAGGGCAAGCCCACGGCAGCAGCCATTGGCTTTGCCAAGCGCTGTGGGGTTCCCCCCGAGAGCCTGGAGCTCCGGGAGACGCCCAAGGGGCCATTCGTGTTTGCCCGCTGCCAGGAGCCCGGCCTGCCGAGCCTGGAGGTTCTGTCCACCCAGATCCCCCTCTGGATCGAGGCCCTGCAGGGTCGCCGCTTCATGCGCTGGGGCCAGGGTGAGCGACGGTTTTCGCGGCCCGTGCGCTGGCTGGTGGCCTTGCTGGGGGGCACGCCGATTCCCGTCACCCTGGCGGACAGTGATCCGACCATCCACGCCGACCGCTTCAGCCGGGGCCATCGCCTGGTGGAAGCGAGGGTTGAGATTGCCAGTGCCGACAGCTACGAGGCCGACCTCGCCGCCGCCGGAGTGGAGGTGGATCGCCAACGGCGCGGCACGGTGATACGCGCAGCGGTTGAGGCTGCGGCGGCTGTCCATGGCGCCGATGCCGATCTGCCGGATGGGCTGTTTGAGGAACTGATCGACCTGGTGGAATCCCCGTCCCTGCTCGAGGGCGGCTTTGAGGCCGCCTACCTCGATCTCCCCGCCGAGGTGCTCAGCACGGTCATGCGCGCCCATCAGCGCTACGTCCCGCTGGTTCGCCAGGGGCAATCGTCCGATCCCCTGGCGATGAACGCCCGGGACAGCCTGCTGCCTCGCTTCCTCTTCATCAGCAACGCCCTGCCCGAGGCGGCCGCCACGGTGTCGCGGGGCAACGAGCGGGTGCTCAAGGCCCGGCTGGCGGATGCGGAATTCTTTGTGCGGGCAGACCGGGCGGTGGCCAGCATCGATCGCCGGGATGCGTTGGCCCGCGTCACCTTCGCCGAGGGACTGGGTTCGCTGCTGGATCGCACGGAGCGCCTGGAATGGTGCACCGATGTCGTGCTGCAACACCTGCAACTCCCGGCAACCTGCGGGGACCATGCCCGCCGAGCCGCGCACCTGTGCAAGCACGATCTGGTGAGCCAGATGGTGGGCGAGTTCCCCGAATTGCAGGGAACGATGGGGGGCAAGTACCTGGTCGCGGAGGGGGAGCCGACCGAAGTAGGGCTGGCCGTGCTGGAGCACTACCTTCCCCGGGGTGCCGGCGACTGCCTGCCCAGCTCCGATGCCGGAGCGGTGGTGGCCCTAGCCGAACGGCTGGAACTGCTGCTCAGCATCTATGCCAAAGGGGAGCGCCCCAGCGGCTCCTCCGATCCCTACGCCCTGCGCCGTGCCGGCAATGGCCTGCTGCAGATTCTGTGGGACCGGGGCTGGGCCCTCAACCTGCAGACCTTGCTCCAGCGCTGTACGGCCCATTGGGCCGAGTTGCTGCCCCACTTTCCGGTGGATGGGGTGGCGTTGGCAGAGGAGCTGGGTGAGTTCCTGCGCCAGAGGCTGGTGAGTCTGCTGGAGGAGCATGGCGTCGATGGCGATCTGGTGCAGGCGGTCGCCGGGGAGGGGATGGCCCTGGAGCGCATCCTCAGCGACCCAGCCGATGCCCGCCAGCGCGCCGATCTGCTGGCCGCCCTGCGGGCCAGCGGTGACTTGGTCGGGGTGCAGACCGTGGTCACCCGCGCTGCCCGCCTGGCCGAAAAGGGCAGCCTCGACAGCGCCGTGCTCAGCCCTGCTGGGGTGGTCGATGCCAGTCTGTTTGAGACGGCCAGTGAGGCGGCGATGCTCCAGGTGCTGGAGCAGTTGCAGCCCATCGCAACGGGGATGGATTCCGGCCGTCATGCCGCCCTGGCCCGGGCCCTGGCGGCCAGCCGGGACACCCTGGCAGCGTTCTTTGACGGCGAGCAGAGCGTGTTGGTCATGGCCGACGATGAAGCCGTGCGCACCAACCGACTCAACCTGCTTGGTGTCCTGCGCAACCAGGCCTCCGTCCTGGCGGACTTCAGCCGCATTGCGGGATAGGGGCCTCCTAGGGTGAAGGCCTTCCAGGAGCCCCGATGCCAGTTGAGACCGGGGTTTTCGCCTGACACTCCTTCCATCTGCCCGAGCCGCCACGGCGGTTCAGCCCCTACGGCGCCGCGATTTTCAGCTCGAACCGTTTCGCAGCAGCGACGATCGCATCGCCCTGTGGCAGCTGCTCAACACCCTCGTTCCTACCGCCTTGCTGTGGGGCTGTGTCCCCCCGCTGGCTGAGTCCGGGCCAGCTCTGCGGCTGCTGCTCCTGCCGGTGCTGGGGCTGCTGGTGCTCTTTTCAGCCCGCTCCTTCGCGCTGATGCACGACTGCGGTCACGACTCCCTGTTCCGTTCCCGTTGGCTGAATCGCCCGGTCGGCTTCCTGCTGGGCTGTCTCAATGCCATTCCCCAGCACCCCTGGGCGCGGGGACATGCCTTTCATCACCTGCACAACGGCAACTGGGAGCGCTACCGCGGCCCCTCCGCCCTGCTCACCCGCAGCGCCTATCTGGAGCTCACGCCACGGCAGCGCTGGCTCTATGGACTCAGCCGCCACCCGTTGGTGTTGCTGCCGGGTGGCTGTTATTACCTCTTGGTGCGGCCAAGGCTGCAGCTCCTGCTCGGGTTGGCGGAATGGATCAAGGCCATGGCATCACACCTCGGGCGCACCGGGCTCTCTGGAATCGTCGAGCTGCCCGCCCTGAGTCGCCGGTTCGAGTCCAGCCACTGGTATACCGCGGGGGAGTGCCGGGAGTTGGTGGCCAACAACGTGGTGGTGCTCACCAGCTGGTGGCTGATGGGAGCGTGGCTGGGCCAGGGACTGTTCTGGGCCTGTTACCTGCTGGTGATGACCTGCTCAGCAGCGATTTTCCTGTGCATCTTTTTTGTCCAGCACAATTTCGAAGCCTCCTACGCCAGTGGCAGCGAGGGTTGGAGCTATTTGCGGGGTGCGCTGGAGGGGAGCAGCAACCTCGATGTACCGCCGCTCTTGAACTGGTTCTGGGCGGACATCTCCTTCCACAGCATTCACCACCTCTGCGAGCGGATCCCCAACTACCGATTGAAGGCCTGCCATACCGCCAATGCAGACAACCTGGCCACCAGCCGGGTGCTGCGGTTGGCTGATTTCGCCAGTTGTTTCACCTACATCCTCTGGGATGCGGAGGCAGAACGGTTGGTCACCCTCCGCGAAGCTGCCGAGCCTGAGGGCCAAGGCTGAACGGCAGCACCGCAGTTGCTGGCTCAGCCCTTGCCCGCCAGAACCGGTTCGCGATCCCCATCAGCGGGTTCGGAAGCGGCCTTCTGCTTGGAGCCCACCTTGATCCCGCCCTTGATGCTGCTGACCGCGAGCATGGCGGTGACTTCAGCCTCATTGCGCACGGCGCTGTCCACGGGCTTATAGCCCTGGGGAGCCAGCGCATTGCCACGCAAGACCGAACCCAGGGTCAGCAGGGTCAGCTTGAGCTGCTGCCAGGGATTCATCAGCACCACCCGCTTGTAGAGGTAGCTGTCGAAGGTGAGCCGCTGCACATCCTTGTCATCGCACATCTCCACGAAGGCTTCGCGGGCCGCGTCGTTGCGATAGAAGATGTTTTGCAGAATCTCGAGCACCTTGTAGGTGGCGCCGTACTGGCGATCCCACTTCTTCAGGTATTTTTTGAGATCCGCTTCCGTGGGCACTTTGGTGCCACCGGCGCTGGATTCCACAATCTGCTCGGCGCACATCCGGCCACTCTTGGCGGCGAAGTAGATGCCTTCTCCAGAGCTCTTGGTCACATAGCCGGCGGCATCGCCAACCAGAGCCATCCGACCCACCACCCGGCGGGGCCGGGGATGCTCGGGAATCGGGTGGGCCTCCACCTTGATCACCTCACCATTCACCAGACGCTTCTTGGCCCGCTCGCGGATCCCCTCCTGCAGGCTCTTGATCAGTCCCTGGTTCTGCTGCATCGTCCCGGTGCCCACGGCCACGTGGTCGTACTTGGGGAAGACCCAGGCATAGAAGTCAGGGGACACGTCGGTTCCCACATACATCTCGGCCAGGCTCTCGTAGTACTTCATCTCCTCGGGAGGCAGCTTGATGCGCTCCTGGAAGGCGATGGCCACGTTGTAGTCGCCGGCATCCATGGCCTTGGCCACCCGGCTGTTGGCGCCATCGGCGCCCACGATCAGGTCGACCTCCAGGGTTTTGGTTTCGCCGGTGGCCTCGCCTGCCGCGTAATCGGAGTAGGTGAGGGTGTAGGGCCCTTGGCGGTTGGCACCGGTGTCGATCTTGGTGACCAGTCCGTTCACGAGGTGGGCACCCAGGTCGGCGGCCCGGTCGCGCAGGAAGGCGTCCATCACCTCCCGGCGACACATGCCGATGTACTCATCGGCGTTCTCCAGGTTGATGTCCACCTCCCGGTTGGAAGGGGAGATCATCTTCATGTTGCGGACCTTGCGGTCGATGATCGACTCGGGCAGGTCAAACTCGCTGACCATGCAGAGCGGGATGGCTCCGCCACAGGGTTTGGCGTTGTCGAGCTTGCGCTCAAAGATCCAGGTTTGGATGCCGGCCTTGGCAAGCACTTCAGCCGCACAGGAACCACTGGGGCCGCCACCCACCACTGCCACACGCAACATCTGAAAACCGCTCCGCCAGGAAGGATGTTGGCCCGAAGCTAACACTGCTGAGCGGTCGGCTGGTGGCCAATCCGCTCTCCCCACCTAGGATCTTTATTCCTTCTTTCACAGGGCCGTTGTCCGGTGCCAGCCAGGGGACCCGCGTGACCCGTCGTCCTCCCCGCCGATCTGGCCTGGATGACATCCCGGTGGCCCGGCGCACCAGCCCGGCCCTCAACCCTGCCAATCGCTGGTTGTGGCGAGTCACGGTGGCAACCGGCTCGCTTCTGGTTTCCCTCACCCTGTTGTTGCTGTGGCGGCCCCAACCCCTGCAGCGGCTGTTGGCTCCCCCTCCCGTCAAGGGCCTCAACGCCCGCACGACCCTGGACGGCCGACTGCTGGGCCACTTTCCCTACCCGGAAGTGGCCGCAACCCAGCGGGTGGCTGTGGCCCCCGGGCTCGAACTGCATCGCGATGCCGCCGAAGCCCTGCTCGCCATGCAACGGGATGCGGCCAGCGCGGGGGTGGATCTGGCGGTGCTGAGTGCGTTTCGCTCAATCCCCGTGCAGAACGACCTCTTCTTCGGCGTGAAGTCGGAGCGCAACCAGAATGCGCGGGAGCGGGCCATGGTGAGTGCGCCGCCAGGCTTTTCCGAACACAGCACCGGATACGCCGTCGATCTCGGCGATGGTCGGGCCCCGGCCGCCAATCTCTCTCCCGCCTTTGACCAAACAGCGGCATTCACCTGGCTCAAGGACCATGCCGCCCGCTATCACTTCGTCCTGTCCTTTCCGCGGGGCAATGCCCAGGGGGTGAGCTACGAGCCCTGGCATTGGCGCTTTGAGGGAACGGCAGCGGCCCTGAAGGTGTTTGAACCGGCCCAGCGTCTGGCCCGCTGATGGGACTTCCTGAGCTGCTCGCACCCGCTGGAACCTGGGAAGCCCTCCGGGCTGCCGTGGCCAATGGGGCTGATGCCGTCTATTTCGGCGTGGAAGCCTTCAACGCCCGCATGCGGGCAGCCAATTTCCGCCGTTCCGAGCTGCCGGACCTGATGGCATGGCTCCATCAGCGGGGGGTGAAGGGGTTCCTCACCGTGAACGTGCTGGTGTTCAGCGAGGAACTGACCGAGGCCGCAGCCCTCATCCAGGCCGCCGCCGCCGCAGGGGTGGACGCCCTGATCGTCCAGGACATCGGTTTGGCACGGTTGGCCAGGGACCTGGCTCCCCAACTGGCGATCCACGGCTCCACCCAGATGTCAATCACCAGCGCCGCCGGGGTAGCCCAGGCCGCTGCCCTGGGCTGCGAGCGGGTGGTGCTGGCCCGGGAGCTGGCCCTGACCGACCTTGAGCGGCTGCAGAGGCAGCTGCGGGAGCGTCAGCTGGCCATGCCCCTGGAGGTGTTTGTGCATGGGGCCCTGTGCGTGGCCTACTCGGGTCAGTGCCTCACCAGCGAAGCCCTGGGCCAGCGCAGCGCCAACCGGGGTGAATGCGCCCAGGCGTGCCGATTGCCCTACCAGTTGATCGTGGATGGCGAGGAGCGCGATCTGCAGGATCAGCGCTATCTCCTATCTCCCCAGGATCTGGCCGCCTGGGACCTGTTGCCCCAGCTGAGTGCACTCGAGATCGCCAGTCTGAAAATCGAAGGCCGCCTCAAGGACGCCACCTATGTGGCGGCGGTGACCGATGCCTACCGGCAGAGTCTGGACCGCCTTGCTGAGGGAGCCGATCCGGGCCCCCAGAGTGCCGAGCAAAAGCGGTCCCTGGAGCTCAGTTTTTCGCGGGGCCTGTCCACCGGATGGCTGGCGGGCGTGGACCATCGCCAGCTGGTGCATGGGCGCTGGAGCAAGAAGCGGGGTCCGCTGATTGGAGCGCTGGAGCATTGCGATCCCCAGGGGTGGTGGACGCTGCGCACCAGCACGGAGATCAAGCCTGGCGATGGGATCGTGTTTGAGGCGCCCGGCAGCCACCCTTTGGAGGCTCCGGCCGAGGTGGGTGGCCGGGTGATGGCGGTGCAGGCCAGGTCGGCCAACCGCGTGGCGATCCGGCTGGGCCCTGGACCGGTGGATGGACGCGCCCTGCGCCAGGGCAGCCCCTGCTGGCTGACCAGCGATCCAAGCCTGGAGCGCTCCTGGCAGCGACTGGCGACGGCTCCCACCCCCGAGCGGTGTGTCGGCCTGCGGCTGGCGGTGTCCGGGCGAGAAGGCGTGCCCTTGGAGCTGAGCGTGCTGGCGGCCGGGGGGTCTTCAGGCCAAGCCCTGCTGGAGTGCAGTGGGGTCGGCGTGCGCTCCGCCTCGCTCCTCCAACGGGCCACGGGCCAGCCCCTCGAGCATGACCGGCTGCTGGCCCAGCTCGGCCGGCTCGGCGGAACGCCTTGGTGCCTGGACGGCTTGGAGCTCGATCTCGACGGGGAGCTGTTTCTGCCCGTGGCTGAGCTCAACCGCATGCGCCGGGAGCTGGTGGACCAGCTGGCCCAGCTCAAGCCAACGGCGGCCAGCGCCGATGGGGGTATGCCAGTCCGTGCTGAGGTGGATGTGCCGGCCTGTTTGCAGCGGCTGGCTGCGGTGGATGGAACGGAGCCCCCAGGCAGCGGCCTTGATGCCCCCGAGCTGATCGTGCTGGTGCGCACCCTCGACCAGCTCCGGGCTCTGCGGGATCAACCGGTCTCCGCCGTGATCGCTGACCTGGAGCAGCCCAGCGCGTTGCGCGAAGCGGTGGCGATCGGCCGGGGCTGCTGGCCCAAGGGGATCTGGCTGGCCGGCCCCCGCATCACCCGCCCGGATGAGCGATGGACCCTCGAACCCCTGCTCAAGGCCACTCCCGATGCCTATCTGGTGCGCAACGCCGACCAGCTGGAAGTTCTCAGCCGCTTGGCCCCCTGCCACGGCGACTTCTCACTGAATGTGGCCAATCCCCTGACGGCCGCCTGGTTTCTCCAGCACTGGCAGCTGCAGTCGATCACCGCCAGCTACGACCTGGATCTGCAGCAGATGCTGGCGCTGGTCCGGGGCTGCCCCCCTGGGCGGGTGGCCGTCACGGTGCATCAGCACATGCCCCTGTTTCACATGGAGCACTGTCTGTTCTGTGCCTTTCTCTCCGATGGCCATGACCACACCGACTGCGGTCGGCCCTGCGAGCACCACAGCGTGGTGCTGCGGGATCGCAGCGGCAGTGACCATCCCCTGTTGGCCGATCTGGGCTGCCGCAACACCCTGTTCAACGGCCGCGCCCAGACCGCCGCGGAGGCCCTGCCCCAGTTGGTGCGGGCCGGCGTCCGTCAGCTGAGGCTGGAGTTGCTGCTGGAGTCGGCCGAAGAAGCCCGGCACCGGGTGCAGCAGTACGCCGCGACCCTTCGGGGTGAGATCAGCGGCCGCGAGCTGTGGCAACGGGAGCAACTCGACAGCCGTCTCGGCGTGACCCGCGGCAGTCTCAGAGCTGGCAGGGGCGTGGGATAGAGTCGACCCCTGGCTTCAAGTTAAAAGTCGCTTCTCGTACAAGACAGCTTCTCGTCAAACTTCGAGTCACCAAAACCGATCACTAAAACCGATCAATTAAACGTAGGTTTTTCCCGTATGAGTAGTGCACACCCAGGCACGCCGATTCGCAATATTGCGATCATTGCCCACGTTGACCATGGCAAAACCACCCTGGTGGACGCCCTGCTCAGCCAGTCGGGCATCTTCCGTGAGGGAGAGGCGGTTCCCACCTGTGTGATGGACTCCAATGATCTCGAGCGCGAGCGCGGGATCACCATCCTGTCGAAGAACACTGCTGTCGATTACGACGGGATTCGCATCAACATTGTCGACACGCCTGGCCACGCCGATTTCGGCGGCGAAGTGGAACGGGTGCTGGGCATGGTCGATGGCTGTCTGTTGATCGTGGATGCCAATGAGGGGCCCATGCCCCAGACCCGGTTCGTCCTTAAAAAGGCGCTTGAAAAGGGCTTGAGGCCCATCGTCTTCGTGAACAAGATCGACCGCGCCCGGGTCGATCCCGAAGTGGCCGTAGACAAGGTGCTTGACCTGTTCCTGGAGCTCGGTGCGGACGACGACCAATGCGATTTCCCCTACCTCTTTGGTAGCGGCATGGGGGGCTACGCCAAGCCGGACATGAAGACCGAGAGCGACAACATGAAGCCGCTCTTCGAAGCCATCCTGCGTCACGTTCCGCCGCCGGTGGGTGACCCTGAGAAGCCCCTGCAGCTGCAGGTCACGACCCTCGATTACTCCGACTTCCTTGGTCGGATCATGATCGGCCGAATTCATAACGGCACCATCAAGGCCGGCCAGCCCGCCGCCCTGATTCGCGACGACGGCAGCATCAAGCGCAGCCGCATCAGTAAACTGCTCGGCTTCCAGGGCCTGGCCCGGGTTGAAATCGAAGAGGCCCGCGCCGGTGACCTCGTTGCGGTGGCCGGTTTTGACGAGGTCAACATCGGGGAGACGATCGCCTGCCCGGACCACCCCGAGGCCCTGCCCCTGATCCGGGTGGATGAACCCACCCTGCAGATGACCTTCGTCATCAACGATTCACCGTTCGCCGGCAAGGAGGGCAAGTTCGTCACCAGCCGTCAGGTGCGCGACCGCCTGCAGAAGGAATTGCTCACCAACGTGGCGCTGCGGGTCGAAGACACCGACTCCCCTGACCGCTGGGCCGTGAGCGGCCGGGGTGAGCTGCACCTCGGCATCCTGATTGAAACCATGCGCCGCGAGGGCTATGAGTTCCAGGTCTCCCAGCCCCAGGTCATCTTCCGCACCATCGATGGCACCCCATCGGAGCCCTACGAAACCCTGGTGCTGGATGTACCTGAGGAATCCGTTGGTGCCTGCATTGAAAAACTCGGGGTCCGCAAGGCCGAGATGCAGAACATGGAGAACACCAACGACGGCCGGACCCAACTGGAGTTTGTGGTGCCGGCCCGGGGTCTGATCGGCTTCCGTGGGGAGTTCATCCGCGCCACCCGCGGCGAGGGGATCATGAGCCACTCCTTCCTGGACTACCGCCCGATGCAGGGCGACATGGACAACCGCCGCAATGGCGTCCTGATTGCCTTCGAGGAGGGAACAGCCACCTTCTATGCCCTCAAGGGTGCCGAAGATCGGGGCCAGTTCTTCATCACCCCCGGCACCAAGGTCTACAAGGGGATGATCGTGGGCGAGCACAACCGTCCTCCCGATCTCGAGCTCAACGTCTGCAAGGCCAAGCAGGTCACCAACATCCGCTCCGCCGGCGCAGAAGTGCTGGACACCTTGCAGGCACCGATTCAGATGACTCTGGAACGGGCCCTCGAATACATCGGCCCCGACGAGATGCTGGAGGTGACGCCGGAATCAATCCGTCTGCGCAAGCTGCCGTCCAAAAAAGCGGCCAAGCGTTGACGGGTTC
>JBIIQK010000158.1:0-4582 GCA_044342135.1 Cyanobium sp. | reverse complement strand
CCGCCCGTGCTGCGGGCCCGGGCCCTGCGGCGGCTGGAGGGAACGCTGCTGGATGGGGCGATCGTGATCGCGGCCAGTGAGCACCGCTCCCAGTGGCAGAACCGGGTGGCGGCCCAACGGCGCCTAGTGGTGCTGCTGCAGGAGGCGATCAAGCCTCCGCCTCCGCCGCGGCGGCCCACCCGGCCCACCCGGGGCTCCCAGGAGCGGCGCCTGGCGGCCAAAAAGCAGCGTGGGGCCATCAAGGGCCAGCGGCAGGCCCGCCCCCGGCTGCCCGAGGACTGAAGACCCCAGCGCTGACGGGCCGGGAGTTGCTGGTTGGTGGGTGGTGTCCAGAATCTGTACAGCCTGTACAGAAATTGCGAGCGGGCGTTGGCAGCGCTCAGCCTTCCGGCAGGGGGGGGGGTTCGGCCCGAATCTCCGCCTTGGCCTGCTGCCACAAGCCCTCCAGTTCGCGGATGCTGCGGCCTTGCAGATCCCCGCCCAGGGCGGCCTCCACGCGGGAGAAGCGATCGAGGAAGCGGCGGTTGGTGCCGGCCAGGCCTGCCTCTGGATCGATGCCGCACCAGCGGGCCACGTTCACCAGGGTGAAGAGCAGGTCGCCCAGCTCCTCCTGGGCGTGGGCCTGGTTGCCGCTGGCCAGGCCTTCGGCCACGGCTTCCTTGAGTTCGTCGAGCTCCTCGTGCACTTTGTCCCACACGCCCTCGAGGGAGTCCCACTCGAAGCCGGCCGCGGCGGCCTTGGTCGAGATGGTCATGGCTCCAGCCAGGGACGGCTGACCCCGCACCTTGCCCGCCAGGCGATCGCTGAGGGGGCTGGCTGGGGCGGCGGCGGTGGCTGCGCTGGCGTCCCGTTCGGTGCGCTCCTCGGCCTTGATCGCCTCCCACAGCTGCTTCACCGCGGCGCTGTCGGCGGCCTCGGCACCGCCGAACACGTGGGGGTGCCGGCGCACCAGTTTGGTGCTGATGCCGCTGGCGATCTGGCCCAGGTCGAAGCGGCCCTCCTCGCTGGCGATTTGGGCGTGCAGCACCACCTGCAGCAGCAGGTCGCCCAGTTCCTCGGCCAGGTGGCGGTCGTCGCCGTGGCGGATGGCGTCGGCCACCTCGTGGGCTTCCTCCAGCACGTAGGGCACCAGGGAGGCGTGGGTCTGCTCCCGGTCCCAGGGGCAGCCCCCTTCCGGATCCCGCAGCCGGGCCACCACGGCGATCAGCTCGGCGACGGCCGCAAGGGTGGTGGTGCTGGAGGGGGAGCCCATGGCGGTGACGGCTGACGGCGCGCGGTTGGGCCACCCTCTCACCGGCGCCGTCGGCGCCACCGCCGCAGCATCCGCGGTGTTTTGGGCATCGGATCACCGTCCTGCAGCAGATGCAGCCAGGTGCTGGCCTCCAGGCCCACCAGCGCCGCGATGACCAGGGGCTGGTGGGCTTGCCAGAGCTGCTGGGCCCGCTGCACCAGGGCAGCCGGCCCGGGGGCGCCGAGGGGTTGGCCCAGCCAGCTGAGGCCGATCAGCAGGGCGCCCAGATAGAGCAGCCGCCCCAGGGTGCCCAGCACGGGGCTGTGGCTGACGATCGAGCGGTGGCGCAGCAGGCGCCGGTAGGGCCACCACAGCAGCCGCAGGGGCCCCCAGCGGCGCGTGGGGTTCGAGCGGGTGTCGAGGTCGGGGGAGAGCAGCAGGCCCCCCAGCAGGAAGGCCAGCCCGGCGCAGGCCACCCCCGCCAGGCCCAGCAGTGGCCACCACAGCAGGCCGAAGGGCAGGCTCAGGACCCAGGTCGCCCGGTCGTGGCTGCGGCCGCTGGCCATGGCTCAGTGTCCCCGTGGGGCAGGAGGGCCGATGGCGCGCCAACGCTCGCCGCTGCCATCGCCGGGACGCCAGCGCCGGTTGATCCAGTAGTACTGCTCGGGGTAGGCCTGAATCCAGGTTTCGTGCCAGCGGGCCAGGGTCGCCATCTGGGTGGCGAGGGCGGCGTCCCCCTGGCCGGGCCAGAGCGCTGGACCGCAGATCAGCCGGAAGCGGCCGTCGTCCTCGCGCACATGGGCCACCGGAAACAGCGGGCAGCCCGATTTCTGGGACAGGGCCGCAGGCCCCTTGGCGAAGCGGGTGGACAGGCCCAGGAAATCCACCAGCAGGTCACTGCCGCCGCTGTAGAGGTCGGTCATCATCACCAGGCTGCCGCCCCCCCGCAGACAGCGGAACATCGCTTTCGCATCGAACTGGGAGATCCAGGCGCAGTGGCTGTTGGCGCTGCGGGCCCGGTTGAGCAGGCGATCGCTGATGGGGTTGTGGGCCGGCCGGAAGACCACGGTGAGCGTGTCGATCTGTTCACTCAGCCAGCGCAGTCCCAGATCCCAGCAGCCCAGATGCAGGGAGCCGATGATCACCCCCTGGCCCTGGCCGTGCAGGGCCAGCAGGTCGGCCAGGCCCTCCCCTTCGGCGCGCACCAGCCCCGGGTCGACGGGTTGGATGATCGATTCGAGGCAGGACAGAAAAAAACTGTCGATGGAGCGCTCGGCCAGGGCTTGGCGTTGGTTCGGGGAGAGCTCGGTGCCGTAGACCCGCTCCAGGTTGGCGAGCGCGGTGGCGTGGCGGTTCTGCAGCCAGGGCCTGGCGAGTTGGTGGGCCAGGCGGATGCCCCGACCCATCGTGCGATGACTCCGTCCCCGCAGCAGGGCCAGGAGCAGGCGTACGGCGCTCGCCTCCAGCTGCCAGCGCAGCGTCTGCGCCACGGAGGCGGGGCGGGGCTGGCGGCGGGCCATGGAGAGGTGGTGTAGGTTTCGCCTCGCGCGCGATTAGCTCAGCGGTAGAGCGCCTGCCTTACAAGCAGGATGTCGCTGGTTCGAACCCGGCATCGCGCATGCTGCCGCGAAGGCCCACGGGGATCCACGTGGTGCACCCTGACCAGGGCGTCAGCCTTCGGGGAAGAGCAGGTTGGCCAGTTCGTCGGCATCCACGTCGTAGACGCGGGCCAGGCTGGTTTCGATGGCGCTGGTCACTTCGCCAGGCAGGAAGCGCATGGCGTTGAGGGCGTCGTCGGCGATCTCCTCGGTGAGCAGCTTGTCGTCGCCGCCCAGCTTTTCGTCGTTGATCACCGCCATCACCCAGCTTTGGTAGGCGTACACGAGATCGCCGAACTCCAGATCGGGGTCGTTGAAGTCGAGGGCCATGGGTGCTGCAGGCACATGCCTTTGCAGTCTGCCCGCCCCTGAGCAGGATGGCAGGTATGAAGGCCACCAACCTGCAGGCAACCCTGTTCGATTTCGCCATTGGCGAGCTGGTGCGTCAGCACCGCGAGAGCTTCCAGCCGCTCTGGAGCACCGAGAGCTGGGCCAAGCTGATGATCTGGCTGTCGCTCAACTGCGGCTGCAGCGGCGATCGGGAGGGGCTGGAGGCCTTCGCGGCCGCCATGGGCCCTGGGCTCAGCGGCCGGATGCGGCGCCTGTTCTTTGCGCGGGAGCTGGAGGATCTGGATCTGCAGGTGCTGGGCGACCCCGCCGAGCAGCAGGTGCTGGTGATGCCCTTGGGTCCGTCTGGCCCCCTGGACCCCGCGCGGGTGGCCGAGGCCCTGGAGCGGGTGGGCCTGGCCCCCCAGCGGCTGGCCCCGCGGGAGCGCTGGCAGGAGTTGGATGCGGTGGTGGCCATTCCCTGGCTCGACCCCTCTGAGGAGCGCCCCTGATGGATCTGATCGCCACCTATCGGAATGCCGGCTACGCCGCCCTCGCCGATGGGGTGATGGCCTTCTTCGAGCGGCGCGTCGAGCTGCAGCGCCCCGGGGTGGCCTTCGGTCCCGAGGGAGAGTTCGGGGCAGCAGCAGAGCCGGCCAAGATCTCCACCGACATCAGCCTGGTGGCCATCGATCGCTCCGATCCCGAGGCCTTCGCCCTGGCGGAGGTGATTCTGCGGGGGGTTTCGGCGGGGCTGGAGCGCTACCTGCAGGAGCGGCCGCTGTTTCGCGAATGCTGCCCGGAGCAGCAGTTGTTCGTGAATCCGATCTTCAACCTGCAGCACTACGCGCCGGGCCAGGGCTTCAAGCGCTGGCACTGCGACTGGACGATCAGCGACGAGGCCACCGAGCCGGTGCACCGGGTGTTGGCCTGGATCCTCTACTGCAACGACCTGCCGGAGGGCGGCACCGAATTTCATTGGCAGGGGCACCACGAGGAGGCCGAGCACGGCAAGCTCGTGATTTTTCCGGCGGGCCCCTCCCACATTCACCGCGGTCGAGTGAACCACACCCACAGCAAAACCATTGCCACCGGGTGGATCAACGCCGGCAGCCGTGAGGGCTATCTGCGCCGTCTGGCTCAGGCCTGATCGGGGCGTTCCCAGGTTTTAGCGGCCCACAGCAGCTCGCCCATGTCCCAACCGAGGTTGTCGAAGTTGCGGACGGCCATGGCATCGTCGCTTTCGAGCAGCAACTGGGCGAAGGCCTTCACCAGGGCGGCGGGTTCGATGGTCAGGCCTGCTTCGGCGGCCACCGCGGCCAGGTCAGCCGCTGTGGTGGCGCCGCGCATTTGCCGTTGCAGGTCTTCGTTGGAGCGGATGGCTGCCAGGAAATCCCCAACCATGAACGTTCAATCGTGTCTGGCA
>JBIIQK010000157.1:0-4588 GCA_044342135.1 Cyanobium sp. | reverse complement strand
CGCCGCGACCTGGGCCTGAAGATCGGCGAGCAGCTGGTCGGGGTTGCGCACCGGATGGCTCCCCGCCGCGAGGCGTTGCCGCCAGCTGGCCTCATCGAAGCCGCCCGCGGTGAGAAACATGACGTTGTCGAGCAACAGGCCCTCGTCGGCGATGGTGCGGCTGAAGGCCGGCATCGAGCCGGGGGTGATGCCCCCCACATCGGCGTGGTGGCCCCGCGACGCCACAAAGAACAGGGGGCCGCCCCCGGGCTCCGGAGCGAACAGGGGCGTGATCGCCGTGATGTCCGGCAGATGGGTGCCGCCGTTGTAGGGGTTGTTGGACAGCACCACATCCCCAGCAGCCAGGGGGCTCCGTTCGCCGCAGGCAATGGCCGCCAGCAGGCTGGCCACGCTCTCCCCCATCGACCCCAGGTGCACCGGAATGTGGGGGGCATTGGCCACCAGCCGGCCGCTGGCATCAAACAGGGCACAGGAGAAATCGAGCCGTTCGCGGATGTTCACCGAGCGGGCACTCTGCTGCAGCCGCACCCCCATCTGCTCAGCAATGGCGGAAAAGCGGTGGTTGTAGAGCTGCAGCAGGGTGGGGTCGGGCAGGGGCTCGCCACCCATTGGCTGTGGAGCCCCTGCCCCCGCCACCGGCAGCTGCTCGAGCAGCAGGGCCCCATCGGCCATCACGGTGGCCTGCCACCCCGGCTCGAGCACGGTGGTGGTGGTGAGGTCAACCACCAGGGCTGGCCCCACCAGACGCTGCTGGGGCGCGAGCTGGTGGGGGTGCCAGAGGGGCACCGGCTGCCAACCAGCCTCCGGGCCCAGCCACAGGGGGGTGGTTTCGGCCCCGGCCGGGGCCTGGTCCAATCGGGCAGAAGCTGGGGGAACAGGCGGGCCAGGGGCCTCCGGCGGCGTTCCTGGCGCCACCTCCACCAGCAGCCGCTCCACGATCCAGTGCTCGCCGCTGGGGCAGTAGCCGTAGCGCTGTTGATGGCTCCCGGAGACGGCCTGTTGGAGCGCCTCCACCGTGGCGGTGTCGTTGGGCTGATCGGGGGACCAGGCCACCTCCAGCCCCTGCTCACGACCGGCGGCGCGAATCTCCAGGCGCAGGCCGATCCGGAGGGGCTCGTCTTCAGAGCCCGGCCCCTGGGGCAGATCAAGGCCACGGCGCAGCTCCAGTTCGGCCTGCCGCACCAGCTCGGCGGCCTGCTGGCGCAACACGGGCAGGGTGGCGGGCTCCAGGGGCAGCCGGGGTGAGCACTCGAGCAGCCGCCGCTGCTCGGCCATGCCGAGGCCGTAGGCCGACAGCACCCCGGCCAAGGGATGGAGCAGCACCCGCGTTACGCCCAGCACCTCGGCCAGCCGGCAGGCGTGTTGGCCTCCGGCGCCGCCGTAGCTCACCAGCAGGGCCTCGCGCAGGTCGTGGCCGCGCTGGATCGAAATGCGGCGCACCGCTTCCGCCATCGTCTCAATGGCGATCTGCAGGGCCCCTTCCGCCACCCGCTCGGGCGTGATGCCCGGTGCCACCGCTGCCATCGCGCTGGCCAGGCTGGCAAAGCACTGGCGCACGGCCTCTCCGTCGGCGGTTTGGTCGGCGCTGGGGCCGAACACCGCCGGCAGGGCCGCCTCCGGCAACCGACCCAGGAGCAGGTTGGCATCGGTGATCGTGGCCGGGCCTCCCCGGCGATAGGCCGCCGGCCCCGGATCCGCCCCAGCTGACGCCGGCCCCACCAGCAACCGCTGGCCATCGAAGCGCAGGATCGAGCCCCCGCCGGCCGCCACGGTGTGGATCGGCAGCATCGGGGCCTGGAGCTGCAGGCCGGCGATCTCCGTGGTGGGGCTGCGCTCCCAGGCCAGATCACCCCGCCGGCCATCGCAATGGAACACATCCGTGGAGGTGCCCCCCATGTCGAAACCAACGATCGGCTGGGGCGGCAATCCAGCAGCCGCCAGCACCTGGAGCCCCACGGACACCGCCCCCACCATGCCGCCGGCCGGCCCCGAGAGGATCGTGTCTTTGGCCAGCAGGGCATCGGGAGCCGCCAGGGCGCCGCTGGAGCGCATCACCCGCAGGCGCGTGGCCGGGCCGAGGGCCTGCTGCACCTGGTCGAGGTAGCGCCGCAGCACCGGTGCCACCGCCGCCTCCACCAGGGCGGTCTGGCCGCGGGGCACCAGGCGGGGCCGGCCGCTGAGCCGGTGGGAGAGCACCACGGCCTCAAAGCCCAGCGGTTCCAGCCACGCACCCAGCTGCAGCTCATGGCAGGGATTAGCGGTGCTGTGCAGCAGGGCAACGGCGCAGGTGGCGTAGCCATCGGCCTGGGCTTGCCGCAGCTGCTGCTCCAGATCGCCTCCGCATTGGAGCGGTTCGAGCTCGGAGCCATCGGCCGCCAGGCGACCGGACACTTCCAGCACCCGCACCGTGAGGGGATGGGGCCGCTCGATCGCCAGGGCAAAGAGGTCGGGGCGGTGCTGGTCCCCAATGGTGAGCAGATCGGCCAAGCCCCGATTGATCAGCAGCACCACGCCGGCGCCGCGCCGCTCCAACAGGGCGTTGGTGGCCACGGTGGTGCCGAGCCGCACCTCCTCCACCAGACCAGCGGGCAGGGGGCTGGTGGGCGGGAGAGCCAGCACCTGCCGGATGGCCCGCACGGCGGGATCCCCCGGGCAATCGGGCTGCACCGAGAGCACCTTGCGCACCACCAGCGCACCGGCCGGGCTGCGGCCCACCACATCGGTGAAGGTGCCGCCGCGATCAATCCAGAACCGCCAGCCGCTCACTCAGCGGTAGTTCTCAAACTGCAGCGGCACTTCCACGTCCTGGGCCTTGAGCAGGGTGATGGCCTGCTGCAGATCGTCCTTGTTCTTGCCCGTGATCCGCAGGCTGTCGCCCTGGATGGACACGGTGACCTTCTTGAGCTCATCGCGCACGGTTTTGCTCAGCTGCTTGGCCAGCTCCTGGCTGAGGCCCTTGCGCAGCTTCACCACCTGCTTCACCCGGTTGCCGCCCACGGCCTCGGGGGTCTGGAAGTCGAAGATCTTGAGCGAGAGATTGCGCTTGGTGGCCTTCTGACGCAACACATCCTCCACGGCCTGGAGGGTCATGTCGCTGGCGGTGGTGATGGTGAGGCTGGTCTCCTCCACCTCGATCTCGGTGTTCGAGTCCTTGAGGTCGTAGCGCTGGCCGACGTCGCGGCGCACCTGATCGATCGTGTTGACGAGCTCCTGGCGATCAAAATCACTCACCACATCGAAGGAATAGGTGTCGGCCATGGGGCTGGTCGGTGTGGGCGGGAACGTGAGCGGATCGTAGATGCGGCCTGCCAACCTGGAGCGATCGTTCGCTCCCCCCGCCCCCATGACCGCCGCCCTCGCCCCGTTTGCCTGGTCGTTGCTGCTGGCCGCCGGCGTGGTGGTGTTCAGCACCGTGCCCCTGGGGGCCGCCCGCTCCCAGGCCAACTTCCAGATGGCCGACCTGGCCGCACCGCGGGCGATGTTCGAGCGTCTGCCGGACTGGGGCAAGCGGGCCAGCTGGGCCCACCAGAACTGCTTTGAGGCCTTCACCCTGCACGCCCCGGCGACCCTGCTCTGCCTGCTGGCCGGGGTGACCAGCCCGCTGGCCCTGGCCGCCGCCTGGATTCACCCCGCCCTGCGCCTGGCCTACATCGCCGTCTACGTGGCCAACAAGCCGCCCCTGCGCGGACTGTGCTGGGCCGGTGGTCTGGTGTGCACCGGGGTGCTTTACGCCGAGGGGCTGAAGGCTGTTCTGGCCGGCTAGTCGAAGAACAGCACGGTCACGACCTTGCCCATGTCCTCGGCCACCCGGCAGCTGGCCAGCAGGGTCTCACTGTCGTGGAAGGCGTAGCAGATCAGCTGGTCACAGCGACTGATGATGTCCTGGTTGCAGAGGCTGCTGGCCATCGGCAGGGGCAGTTCGTCGTGCTCGGGCTTCTCCACCAGATGCAGCACCCGCTCGAGCTGGTCGCGGGATTCCCCCGGCTGACGATCGAGGCTCTGGGGCAGCAACACGGTGAGCCGGGCCGGATCGATTTCCAGCACGCTGCGAATCACCGCCGCGTTCACGCCCTGGGCACCAGAGGTGATCAGGTTGTGGCCCTCCTGGGCCAGGGAGCGGGCCACGAGCTCCACCAGATGGATCGAGACCACCGGCACATGGCGACTACCGAGGATGGCAATGCGCCGTTTGCTCCGGTCCTGGAGCATGGCCAGTTCCTGGGCAAGGGTGTCGATCCGATCGAGCGCCGGAAGATCAAGGGACCGGGTCACCTGTAGCCCTCAGCCTGCCTCTTGAAACTAGCAACGTTATTTGGCCAACGCGGGCAACTGCAGCCGGGTGAACAGCCGCTCAAAATCGCAGTGCTCTTCCACCAACCGGAAGGCAAAACTGGCTTTCACCACCTCGTGCAGCCGCACGTGGCCAAAGGCCTGCTCGATGACCTCCACGGTGGTGAGGGTGTCGTGCTCCACCTTCAGCAGAGGCACCTCCAGCTCCTCGGCCCGGTTGAGCAGCTGGGGCAGGGGATCTCCGGCGCCCGTGAGGATCAGGCACTGGGTGGAGGCCTCCAGAGCCGCCAGCTGGATG
>JBIIQK010000156.1:0-4626 GCA_044342135.1 Cyanobium sp. | reverse complement strand
GAGCAGGGGAGCCGCCACCAGCAGCATCAGGCTGCGGCTCTGCAGCGGGGCGCCCGCCGGGTGCCAGGGCTCAGGCTGGGCGGGCAGGTCGTCGCCGGCAGGCAGGGCCGTGTCGATCACCCGCAGCCAGCCCTGGGGACAGCTGGGCAACTCGAAGTGCATGGCCTTGCTGTAGGCGTTCAAGCCACACCACACCAAGGGGCCCTGCTGGCTGTCGTTGAGGCTCCAGGCCAGCGTGTGCGACCAACTCGCCCAGTCGGGCTTGCCGAGTTCGACCCCGTGCCACTGGCGCCAGAGGTGGCCGCGATCGCCGCTGCGGCGTTGGGGGCGATCGTCGAGGGGCAGCTCGGGGTTGAACAGTCCGGCCAGGTGGGCCCGCAGCCTCAGCAGGCGTTGCAGGAACACCTGCAGCGCCTGGTCGCCCTCGTCGGGCTGCCAGTGCATCCAGCCCAGGGGATTGTTCTGGCACCATGTGTTGTTGTTGCCGCCCTGGCTGCGGCGCACCTCGTCACCCATCAGCAGCATCGGCACCCCCGGGGCCAGCAGCAGGCTGGTGAGCAGGTTGCGCAGCTGGCGTTCCCGCAGGGCCGTGATGGCGTGGTCGCTGCTGGGACCCTCCACGCCGTGGTTCCAGCTGTTGTTGTGGTTGTCGCCGTCGCGGTTGTCCTCGCCGTTGGCCAGGTTGTGCTTGCCGTTGAAACTCACCAGGTCGGCGAGGGTGAAGCCGTCGTGGGCCGTCAGGAAGGTGATGCACTGGCCGGGGTGCACCGGGTTGGTGCTGAAGAGGTCTGGGCTGCCGGAGAGGCGTTGTGCCATGGTCCAGCAGGTTTTCTCGTCGCCCTTCCAGAAGCGGCGCAGGTCGTCGCGGAAGCGGCCGTTCCAGGTGGCCACCCGGCGCGCGGGGAAGTCGGCCAGGCGATAGAGGCCGCCGCAATCCCAGGGCTCGCTGATCAGCTTGAGGTCGCTGAGGTCGGGATCGGCCTCCATGTCCTCAAACAGGGGAGGCGACTCCAGGGGGGCCAGGTTGTCCCCCCGGCTGAGGGCAATGCCCAGGTCGAAGCGGAAGCCGTCCACCCCCAGTTCGGTGGCCCAGCAGCGGAGGGATTCGAGGATCAACCGGCGCACCAGCGGCCGGTTGGCGGCAATGGTGTTGCCGCAGCCACTGACGTCCTGGTAGTCGCCTTTTGCGCTTTGCTGGTAGTAGAGGCGGTCGCAGAAGCCCCGCCAGCTGAGGGTGGGGCCGTCCTGGTTGCCTTCGGTGGTGTGGTTGTAGACCACATCCAGCAGCACCTCGATGCCGGCCCGGTGGCAGGCGGTCACCAGTTGGCGCACCTGGTCGCGGGCGCTGAGCGGATCCTCCCCCACCAGATAGTCGGGATGGGGCGCCATCCAGCTCAGGGGGCTGTAGCCCCAGTAGTTGTGGCGGCCGGCCGGGGCATCGTGGGGGTCGAAGGCCATCACCGGCAGCAGCTCGATGGTGGTGATCCCCAGCTCGCGCAGGTAGGGCAGGGTGGGGATGAGCCCCAGCAGGCTGCCCTGCTGGTCCGCCGGCACCGGACATCCCGGTCCCTGGGTGAAGCCGCCGACGTGCAGCTCGTAGATCACGCTCTTCTGCCAGCTGTGGCGCGGCCGGGGGGCGTGATGGAAATCAAACCGTTCCCGCTCGGTCACCACCCCCTTGAGGCACTGGCCGGTGTTGGGCGCCGCTCCGACGGCGGCCCCGCGCTGGTAGCTGCCCCAGCCGGCGATGGCCCGGGCGCAGGGGTCGAGCAGCACCTTCGAGGGGTTGAAGCCATGGCCGCCCGGCTGCAGCGGTCCAAACACCCGGTAGCCGTAGCAGCTGCCCAGGCCGACTCCCTCCACTTCCACGTGCCAGTGGTCGGCGGAGCGGTGCCGGTGATCGAGTTCCACCACCCGCTCCGGTTCCACCGCCTCCCCATCGGTGAACAGCAGCAACTCCACCCGGGTGGCGAGCGGGGCGACCACGGAGAAATTCACCCCCCTCGGGGTCAGGCTGGCGCCGAGGGGCCAGGGATGGCCGATGTGCAGGCCCCGGGCAAGGTCAGGACTGTTGAATTGGACAGTCAAGGCACCGAACCTGGGCCTTGCAACGTTAGGCAGCTCCTCCGGTGGGGGCATCCGCCTCCCCGGTGCGGTGCCCATCTCCTGATCAACCCTCCTCTGCGCTTGTCCCAGCTCTCCCAGCCCCCTGAATCCGGTCGGCCCCCCCAGCTGGTGCGCCCCGGCCTGTGGCTGTTCGCGCCCAGCCGGGACAGTCAGGGGGGCAGCAGCTGGCTGCTGGAGGCCGGGGCCTGGGGCGGCCGCGGCGATCTGCTGGTCGATTGCCCCGGGTTCACCCAGGCCAACCTCGACAGCCTGCAGCGCCGCACGGCGGAGGTGGGTCCCGGCACGATCGTGCTCACCAGCCGCGAGGGCCACGGCCGCTGCCGCCGCCTCCAGGAGGCCCTGGGCTGGTCGGTACTGGTGCAGGAGCAGGAGGCCTACCTGCTGCCTGGCGTGCGGGCCTGCACCAGCTTCGGGGCGGAGCACACCCTGGCGCCGGGGGTCGCCCTGCTCTGGACCCCGGGCCCCACGCCGGGAGCCTGCGTGCTGCATGTGCACACCGGGGAGCTCGATGGCTTGTTCTGTGGCCGCCTGCTGGTGCCGACCGGGCCCTCAGCCCTGGCTCCCTTGCCCACGGCGCGCACCTTTCATTGGGGACGCCAGCTGGCCAGTGTGGAGAGGCTGCGCGCCTGGTTGCCGGCGGGCTCTCCAGCCTGGATCGCCAGTGGTGCCGGGCTTGGGGCGCTGCGCGGCGACAAGCTGGTGATGGGTGGCGCGGCGTTGCTGGCGGGCCTCGATCTGGCCCCTTCGGCCCTCCCTAGGGGCTGAGCTGAAAGCCCCTTGTGGGGAAATTGTCACGAAAACCTTTGCAGCGGCGGACTTTTGTGTTGCAGCCCCGTCCAGACCCCCATACCATTGGCGCGCTCATCTCAGGGCCGGTCGGCTTTTCCGACTCGCCACTGTGATCGCGACCCGTCCGTCGCGACTCCACCGCAACCCGACCGCCACCCCCGAGGCTTCTCCGTCCTATGAACAAAGCTGATCTCGTCAACCTCGTTGCCGCCCGCACCGAGCTCACCAAAACCGACGTCTCCCAGGTCGTCGATGCCGCCATCGAAACCATCATCGATTCGGTGGTGGAAGGCAAGAAGGTCTCCATCCTGGGTTTTGGTTCCTTCGAGCCCCGCGAGCGCTCCGCCCGCCAGGGTCTGAACCCCAAGACCGGCCAGAAGATCAAGATCCCCGCCAAGCGGGTGCCTGCCTTCACCGCCGGCAAGATGTTCAAGGACCGCGTACAGGGCTGATGGCCCTCCTGGGCCCAGGCCCAGGCACCGTTTCCAGTGGCGGCCCTGCGGGGCCGCTTTTTTGTGCCGTGCCATGCCCCTGCCCTCCCATGTCCAGGCCCTGCTCGAGGCGGGGCATCGCCAGCGCGAGCAGGCTTACCGGGGCCGCTTTGCCCCCTCTCCCACAGGTCCCCTGCACCGGGGCAACCTGCGTACGGCCCTGCTGAGCTGGCTGCATGCCCGGCTGCGGGGTGGAACCTGGCTGCTGCGCATCGATGATCTCGACACGCCCCGCAACCGGCCGGGGGCGGAGGCGTCGATCCTGACCGATCTGCGCTGGCTGGGCCTGAACTGGGATGGCCCGGTGCTGCGCCAGAGCGAGCGGCGGGGGCTCTATGGCACCGTCCTCTCAGGTCTGCGCCGGGCCGGCAGGCTCTATCCCTGCCGCTGCAGTCGCCGTTTGCTGGCCGATGTTTCCGCCCCCCACGGTGCCCTGGCGGTGTATCCCGGTTTCTGCCGGGACCGGGTGAGTGGCTGGGGCCCGGAGCAGGGGCGGCTGCCCAGTTGGCGGCTGCGGCTGGAGGCCGGGCCTTTGGACTGGTCCGAGGCCTATGGCCCCCCCGGGGCCCTGGATGGCCCGGCCGCCATCGGCGATGTGGTGTTGCGCCGGGCCGATGGTTACCTCGCCTATCACCTGGCTACGGCGGTCGACGAACTCAGCCTCGGCATCAGCGACGTGGTGCGCGGCGACGACCTGTGGAGCGCCACCGGCGCCCAGGTGGCCGTGATGGCCGCCCTCGGCGCGACCCCTCCCCGCTATGGCCATGTGCCCCTCTGGCGCGACGGCGCCGGGCGCCGGCTCAGCAAGCGGGAGGGGGCGGAGGGGCTGGAGGGCTACCGGGAGCGCGGCTGGGATGCCGCCGCGGTGGTGGGTGATCTGGCGGCCAGTGCTGGCCTGGTGGCACCAGGGAGCCGGCTGAGTGCGGCGGAACTCCTCCAGGAGCTCGGCTTGGAGCGGTTGGATCGCGCCCTGAAGGCCCCCCAGGCTTAAGGAAGCTTTCGGGATCAGGTGGGGAAAAGCAGCCCACACTGATTGACAACAAAAGTGTCCCCAGGCGGGGGTATTGCGATGTCCTCCCATCCACACTCCAGCCCGCTCCAGGCGGCCCCCGAGAGCGACTGTCGATGTCGCCAATGCGGGGGCAGCGGCATGCTGCGCCTCGACGATCAGCGCTACCGCACCTGCCTCGATTGCCTCGGTCAGGGCCAGGTGGTGAGG
>JBIIQK010000155.1:0-4639 GCA_044342135.1 Cyanobium sp. | reverse complement strand
CGTTGGCCACTCTCCTTGAGCAGCTCGGGATGCCGATCCTCAACAACCGACGTCGCGCCCATCCAGGCGACCCTGCGGAAAGAACCTTTCAGGGTTAACGGAACCATCCACCGATCGGCTGACAACGCCCAGAAATGTTCGGGATCAGCCCACAGCCCGTAACCTGAGCCCAGCGATCTGGAGCACCGGATCCAGATCCCATGGCCAAGCGTTCCTGGGGCCTCAGGCCCCGACGACCCCCCTCCACGCGCAACCGCAAGCCCTGGCGGGCACCCCTGGCCCTCGCCCTGCTGGTGAATGCGAGCGCGGCGGGCTACCGGCTCACCGAAGGGTGGGACTGGGGGGATTGCTACTGGATGGTGATGATCACCCTCAGCACCCTGGGGTTCAGTGATGGGGACACCCAGACCCTGAGCGCCGGGGGACGCCTGGTCACCACCCTGTTGATTCTGGGCGGCCTGGTGGTGGTGCAGATCAGCATCCAGGGGGTGCTGGGCCTCTCTGAATCCGGATACTTCCGGCGCCTGCGCGAGCGCCGCTTCCGCCGCTGGCTCTTCACCATGCACAACCATGTGATCCTCTGCGGCTACGGCCGCATCGGCCGTGAAATCGCCGAACAACTCACCCGAGAGAACGTCCCCTTGCTCGTGGTGGAGATGGATGTCGAACGGCGGGAAGCCGCCGAGGAGCGGGGCCTGGCGGTGCTGATGGCCGATGCCACCCTCGATGAAACCCTGGTGGAGGCGGGCATCCATCGCTGCCGGGCGCTGGTGGCGGCCCTGCCCAACAACGCCTCCAACCTCTACGTGGTGCTGAGCGCTCGGGGCATGGCCCCCAACTGCCGGCTGATCGCCCGCTCCGACAGTGAGGAAGCCGAGCGCAAACTTCGCCTGGCGGGAGCCGACCAGGTGGTGAGCCCCTATGTGAGCGGGGGCCGCGCCATGGCCGCCACCGCCCTGCGCCCCTTGGCCGTGACCTTCATGGACCTGCTGGTGGGCTCGGACTGCGAGGTGGAGGAGTTCCTGCTCAGCAGCAACCCCTCCGACCTGGGCTCCCTGAATGGGGCCTCCCTGGCGGAACTCCAGCTCGGCGCCCGCTCCGGAGCGCTGGTGCTGGCGATTGTGCCGCCCAAGTCGAGCGACGGGGGCGAGCCGAGCCTCTACCGCGGAACCCGCTCCAACTCAGAGGGTCCGGGGCTGATGGCCAATCCCGGGGGGGACACTCGACTGGCTCCGGGCCAGATGCTGGTGGTGATGGGAAGCCAACAGCAGTTGGAGACGTTCACCGATCTGCTGGGGCCTGCGATTAAAAGCGTCGATGTGATGGCCAACTGAGGCCGCCCCGTCTACCCCCGGATGGGGACAATTTGGTTCAATCAGTCGTCATACACGAGGCAATTGACATCGGAAGGATTGAGGTCGCAGAACACCTCAAAGGGGGTTGGGGCTTCGGTTTCTTCGGGATGACGAACCTGAAATTCCTCCAGATCCTTGATCTGCTGCTCGATCTTCCGGGAAACGGCCTGGTCGCCGCGTTCCGTGGCAGAAGCCAGGGCCGAGCGGTAGGACTCCAACTGGGCAGCGATACTCGACATGGCAGTGAAACTCCCGAACGGAGTGGATCGCGAACAACGGCGAACCTAGCTCCGAAAATCGAAACCGGGAGAGCTCATGGGCCAGCCACACAGGAAAAAAGATAACCACTGGTGATGGTTCGGGACGCCGCAATCGTTCCGTGTCAGTTTCCACACCAGAGCCCCACCTTTCGCCAAGGTGTTGAGGTTCGCCGAGGTTTCAATGGCCGATGCTCCCTATCTGGTAGCCCTGGCGCTGGTTGAGCTGAACGGCAAACGGCTCCTGCCTCTCAATGGCAAGTCGCAACGGCCCGTTGAGGCCAGCGATCCCGATGCGGTGTGCTCCGATCCCGGGGACGAGGGCCGCGCACTGGCCCTGGAGCTGCTGCTGCGGCTGTGGCAACGCAGCGATGAGGGGCCGATCCAGCGGGCCGCCGGGGACGACAGCCTGCTGCTGCTGGAGATGCCCCTGGAGCTGATCAGCGAACGGCTGCCGCTGCTCAAGGCCAACTGGATCGGCGGGGCCGACACGGCCAGCCTGCAGTCCGAACTGCGACAGCTGGCCCTGCGGGGTTGGCGCATCAGCATCGCCAAATACGAGCCGGTGACCTTCAGCGCCTGGGGCTGACGGGGCCCAGGGATCGGGCCTCAGGCCCTCTGGAAGCGGGTCCAGGACGCCGGGGAGAACACATGGCCCTGCTCGAGGGCAATCGCCACCACCGCATCCACACTGGTTGCCGCATCCACCCGGGCCTTGAGGGCGGCATCGCCATCCACTTTGACCATGAAGGCATTGAGCTGGGATTTCGACATGGCACGGCGGAGCGTGGAACCCCCCATGCCTAGCCAGAGTTCACCGATCAGGCCGCGCCGACCAACCTGTAGGGTGATGGGTGATTCAAAGATTTCTCTCTAGCGAGCTGACCACTTTCTCTTGGGCCGTCGAAGGATCGATTCATAGTTTCTGAGTTCATGACCATTTACGTCGGCAATCTTTCCTTCGATGCAGAAGCGGAAGATGTCCAGCACCTGTTCAGCCAATACGGCCAGGTGAGCAAGTGCAGCCTTCCCCTCGACCGCGACACCGGCCGCAAGCGCGGTTTCGCCTTTGTGGAGATGGCCAGCGAGGCCGAAGAAGCCAAAGCCATCGAAGACCTTCAGGACGTCGAGTGGATGGGTCGCGCCATCCGCGTCAACAAAGCTGAGCCCCGCGGCAGCGGTGGCGGTGGTGGCGGCGGTGGCCGTCGCGATTTCGGCGGTGGCGGCGGCTACAACGGTGGCGGTTACGGCGGTGGCGGCAGCCGCTACTGAGCATCCCCAGGCCCCTTTGCCTGTCCCAACCGCTCCCTCGGGGGCGGTTTTTTGATGGGCACTGGTTGTTTGATAGGCACTGTTTTTATGGAGGGCGGTGCGGGCCTGCCTAGCCTGAAGCCATGGCAAGCCATCCCCCTCTGGTGCTGGTGCACGGGCTGTGGGATACACCGCGGCTGTTTCGTCGCCTCCAGCAGAGCCTGGGGGAGCGCCGCGCGCCTCTCCTGATCCCCCACCTCCCCCACGGACTGGGCACCACGCCGATCCGGGATCTGGCCGACCAGCTCGGCAGCCACATTGAAGCGGCCTTCGGCCCCGACACCCCGATCGACCTGCTCGGCTTCTCCATGGGGGGCCTGATCGGGCGCACCTGGATCCAACTGGGGGGCGGTCATCGCCGCACCCGCCGGTTCATCAGCGTCGGCAGCCCGCAGCAGGGCACCCTCACGGCCCAGCCCTGGCCCCGCTGGCTGCTGGCCGGCATCGCCGACATGAAGCTGGGCAGCCCCCTGCTGCGCCAGCTCAATGGGAACGTGGACGCCCTGCGGGACGTGGACTGCTCCAGCTTCTTCTGCACCCCCGACCTGATGGTGTGGCCGGGCTGGCGAGCGGTGCTGCCCGTGGGCCCACGCCACTCCGTGCCCGTGCTCACCCACCAGCAGCTGATGGGCGATCCAGCCGCCCTCGAGGCACTCGTGAGCGAGCTGCTGCGCCCGTGAGCCAAACAGCCTGATCGCCATGCCCCCTCTCGATCTATTGGCCGTTTCCCTACTGGTGCGCTGGCTGCTGGGCTGGTTTCTGTGCCTGCGCATGCCGGCCCTCCCTGAGCTCACACCCCAGGGGCAGCCGCGGGTGTCGGTGCTGATCCCCGCCAGAAATGAGGCCCTCACCCTGCCCCAGCTGCTGGCGGCCCTGGCCCGCCAGAGCCTCCAACCCCTGGAGGTGATCGTGATCGACGACCACTCCAGCGACGCCACAGCCAGCCTGGCCCAGGCCGCCGGCGTGACCGTGCTGCCCGCGGCGCCCCTGCCGGCCGGCTGGTGCGGCAAAACCTGGGCGCTGCAACAGGGCGCCGACCACAGCCAGGGCGACCTGCTCGTGTTTCTCGATGCCGACACGGAACCCGGGCCGACCTTTCTGGCCCAGCTGGTGGCCAACCAGCAGCGCCATGGGGGCCTCGTGTCGGTACAACCCTTCCACCGCACCGAACAGCCCTACGAACAGCTGTCGGTGCTGTTCAACCTGGTGGGTCTGATGGCGGTGCCCCTGGGGGCGGGGGTGGGCGTGGCCTTCGGGCCCGCCATGGCGACCAGCCGCCGCGATTACGAGCGGATCGGCGGCCACGCCTCCGTGGCCGACAAGGTGGTGGAGGATTGGTTCCTGGCCCACCGCTATGAGGCCGCCGGCTTGCCGGTGAGCGCTTTCATCGGCGACGGCAGCCTGGCCTACCGGATGTACCCGGGGGGCCTGGGCGACATGGTGGTGGGGTTCGACAAGAACTTCGCCACCGCCGCTGGCGAGGTGCGCTGGCCCCGGATGCTGGGGGTGTTGCTGTGGCTGTCTGGCCTGTTCTGGGCGGCCTGGTGCCTGCCTGCCGCCCTGCTGCACTGGCCCATGGTGGGCAACCCAGCCCTGGCCCCCAACCTGGTGCTGTTTGGGGGCTATGCCCTGCAACTGCTCGTGATCACGCGCCGGGTCGGCAGCTTCGGCTGGATCAATCTGATGTTTCCAGTGCCCGTGCTGTTTTTCCTGGGG
>JBIIQK010000154.1:0-4677 GCA_044342135.1 Cyanobium sp. | reverse complement strand
TCGACGCCTGCTCGGCCTGCCGCTCGGCTTCGCGATCAGCAAGCAAGCGCTGGCTGGAGCCACCACGTCGGCCCATCCCGCGAAAGGCTTTGACCGGCGAGAGATCCACCGGCACCACCCGGATGGAGCCATCGGCTTCAACAATCCATTCCAGCCGCTGGGATGGACCGAGGGAGAAGCGCGCCCGAATCGGAGCAGGGATCACGGTTTGCCCACGGGCGGTGATCGTGCTGCGCATGACCGAGAGCGAACGAGTGAATTACCGAACTTTAGCCGGAATCATTCACGGGATGGGCCGTCGCTGCAGGCGGCGGCGGCACAGCGCGGCCACCAAAGCGCCGGCACCAAAAGCACCGCTTTATGCCCATAAACGCATCAATAGAGTCAAAAAAAGGCAGAGTGGCGCAGCAGCGCTACGTTGAAACCAGCAACATTTGCCCCCTTTGGGTGAGACTCCCCGCCGCTCCCGCCGGCCCCAACGCCGCCAGCTGTGCTGCCCGGCCCATCCGGAGCAGCGCATCGAGGGCAATGGCAAGAAATACTTCCTGCACCTGCTCACCCCCGAGCAGCTGAAGGCCCGCGGCATGGCCGACAAAAAGGCCAAGTTGGTGATCCAGGCCTACCCGGTGCTGGTGCTCAGCAACGAGTGGCTGGAGGAGCTGTTCTGCCCGGCCTGCGGCACCAGCCGCTGGTGCCACGTGACCAAACACGACCGGGTGGAGCACACGGTGCGCTGGGCACCGCGGGACCTGTGGGAGCAGGTGGCCCATGTGGATCCGGTGGTGGCCAACCCCACGGTGAGCGAATACACGCGGCGGGAAGCGCGGCGCCACACCAGCAAGCGCAGCGACGGCAAGCGGGTCTACGACCCCTGCTGAGCAGTTGTCCTCGCTCATCGATCCGCAGCCGCACCAACGGCAGCCTGGCCCTGCGCTGGCTGGCCTCGAGCAGCACCACCGTGGATGCCTACGTGTCCAATGCCGCCGGCTTGTATGAGATCGGCCAGCTGCTCGGCAACGGCCAGGTGCGCGTCGGGGCCCGGCTGGACTTCAGCTTCTGAGCTTGGTTTCAGCTTCTGAGCGGCCCCGCGCCTCACAAAGCCCCCGCCGCCCCCTGACAAACGCCCGGGCGGCAGGCAGGATCGAAGCAGACCTGGCAGCCGGCCTTGATGACCCCCGCCCCCCACCAACCGGCATCCGACGCCAACGGGCCCGCCCTGGCCTGGGTGCCCTGGTTGCAGGCGGGTGTCACCGCCATGCTCGTGGTGCTGTTGGTGGTGATCGTGGGCAAAACCCGCCAGCAGAACGCCACCATCCGCCAGCTGCAGGAGCGGGTGCAGGGCCTCGAGAACAGCCGGGCCCTCGATCGCACCACCGGCCTGGAGCAGCAGCTGCGCACCACCGTGGAGCGCCTGCAGGCCGTGGAGCGCAACAGCGCCCGCATCGATAGCCTCAGCGGCGAAAACGCCAACCTGCGCCTGGAACTGCGCCGGCTGCGGGCCAACGGTGACGCCAGCGGCGACACCCTGCCGCCCCTGCCCAAGCTCGATGAGCCCGCCGCCCCGCCGCCCCTGCCGTCACCCAAGCCGCCTGCGCCGGCCAACTAGGCGCGCTGTCTGAGCAGGCAGGGGAATTCAGATCAACCAGTGCAGGCCGTCCTGGTTGGCGCCGGGTGAGTGGCGCAGCTGCCGCGACAGCTGCTTGAAGTTGGTCTCGAACTGGCCGTCTTCGATCACGTCGCGGTGGCCCAGCAGCGCCCCCACCTCCACGATCTGCAGGGGGTAGGCCAGGGGCTCAATGCCGTCGGCAGCAGCCTTCACGCCGTCGTGGGGGCCGCCGTAGCTGAGCGAGTGGCCGTCCGCCGCGGCCCCATGCCAATCACCCCAGGCATAGCCCCGCAGCCGGCTGGGGCTGGTGGCCAGGCCGTTGTCCTGGAGCTGGCGCATCAGCAGGGGCGCCATGCCCACCGGCAACGACGGCGAGGGGTAGCGGCGAAATTGCTCGGGCGACAACGCCGCCGCCTGCCGCAGGGGATGGTTGCGGTGGGCGAACAGCTGCAGGGTCCAGCGGCAGATCGGCACGCACATCACCGCCTGGGTGAGGGCGAGCCGCTTGCTGCGCAGGCTGTTGAAGGGCTGGGGCAACAGCTGGGCAAATTCAAGCAGGCCCCCCAGCAGTCCATCTGGCGCAACGGCAAACAGCGGGCCACACTGGCGGCATCGGGTTGAAACAGGCCGGTCAATTGCCAACCCACCCCAAACCGGTATTGCCCCGCCCTCACCCGCCGGATCTGGGCGGCGCGGCGCAGAGACGACAGCACATCGCCATTGCGGCTGCCCCCGTAGCGACCATCCACCCGGTCAAAACCGAGATCAAACTGTTGACTGAAAGCCCGGTAGCGCCGGGAACAACTGCTCTGGGATATTCCCAACTCCCGCGCTACGGCCGTGGTGCTGTGGAGCAGCTCGAGATAGTCAAGAACATCAAGATCATCCACGAAAGTATCGCTAAAGGGCATTTAGCGAACTCCCGCGCAAGGGAGCTGCAATCCCAAAAACTCAAACCGCGAGCCGGGGTGCAGCACTTAGGCAAAAACACTCAGTGGATGTGTAACAAAACAAAGACCTAAAAGCCAGTGGCTATGCAGGAAGGGAATAGGTCTATTCAGCCAAGGTCCAGGGTTGGTGTTCACATCACGCCAGCCCGATCTAGAGGCGCGTCATGCTCGCACACCTCTGAATTGTGGGGATGCTTGGGTGGGCTCCGTTTAGCCCTTCTCTGTTCAGCCCTTCACGGCATCGCCGCTGGCACTGGGCAGGATGTAGCGCTGCAGACCCACAAACAGCACCAGCACCGGCAGGATCGAAATCACCGAGCCCGCCGCCACCAGGCGCCAGTCGAGCGAAAAGCTGCTGGCCAGCTGCTGGAGCCCCAAAGGGAGGGTATAGAGCTGGGGCTCATCAAGGATCACCAGGGGCCAGAGGAAGTCGCTCCAGGTGCCGATGAACACGAACATCGCCAGGGTGATCAGGTCGGCCCGGGCCGCCGGGATCATCACGTTCCACCACTCCCCCAGGGGCGTGCAGCCGTCGCAGCGGGCCGCCTCCTCCAGTTCCACCGGCACCCCCACAAAGCTCTGGCGCAGCAGAAAGATGCCGAACGCGGTGGCCGCCTGGGGAATGATCAGGGCCCAGAGGGTGTTGCGCAGACCGATCTGCACCATCAGCAGATAGAGCGGGATCATCACCACCTGGAAGGGGATCAGGATCGTGGCCACCACCAGGGCCAGCACCAGGCCCCGCCCCTTGAAGCGCATCCGCGCCAGCGGGTAGGCCGCCAGGGAGCAGAACAGCAGATTGGCCAGCACCGCCAGGCCGCTCACCACCGTGCTGTTGAACAGATAGGTGCCGATCGGGTTGTCGGTGAACAGGCGCGTGTAGGCCTCCAGGCTGGGCTGGCTGGGCCAGAGCGCCGGCGGGCTGGTGAAGATGTCCTCCGCCGGGCCCTTGAGCGAGGTGCTCACCAGCCACAGCAGCGGCACCAGCATTGCCAGCGCCACCAACAGCAACAGGATCAGCTGGATGGCGGCAGCCAGGGGCGACCGGCGCGGGCCGGAAAGGGGTTGGCTCATGGGGCGATCACACCCGCGGCCGGTCGGCCAGGGGCAGGTCGCCCACCACCGGCAGCGGCGCCTTCTGGGGGTGCAGGGGCTGGTGGCGCCCGCCGGCCAGCAGCCGGTTGAGGGCATTCACAAAGGCCTGGGCGGCGGCCACCACGATGTCGGTGTCGGCCGAGTGGCCCGAATAGAGCACGCCCTGGTGGCGCAGGCGGATGGTCACTTCCCCCATGGCATCGATGCCCTCCGTCACCGATTTCACCGAAAACTCCACCAGCTCATTGGGCACCTGGGCCAGCCGATTCAGCGCCTGACACACCGCATCCACCGGCCCCGTGCCGATCGCCGCCTCGGTGAGCTCGGCTCCATCTGCCGTCACCAGGGTGACGGTGGCGGTGGGCTGCAGCCCCGTGCCACAGCTCACCTGCACGCTCTTGAGCGTGTAGCTGCCGTCGTCCTGCTGCTGCACCTGCTCGCTCACGATCGCCTCGAGGTCGCGATCGCTGATTTCCCGCTTGCGGTCGGCCAGCTCCTTGAAGCGGGCGAAGGCGTCGTCGAGGTCGTCGCGCTCGAGGCTGTAGCCCAGCTCCTCCAGCCGGGCCCGGAAGGCACTGCGTCCGCTCAACTTGCCCAGGGAGATGCGGTTGTCGGCCAGGCCGACGGTGCGGGCATCGATGATTTCGTAGGTGAGGCGGTTCTTGAGCACGCCGTCCTGGTGGATGCCGCTCTCATGGGCGAAGGCGTTGGCGCCCACGATCGCCTTGTTGGGCTGCACCGCCATGCCGGTGAGGTTGCTCACCAGCCGTGAGGTCTTGGTGATCTCCTCGGTGCGCACGCCGGTGAGCGGCTCGGTGCTCTCGGCCGGCCGGCCCAGGAAGGGGTTGAAGTAGCTGCGCCGCACGTGCAGCGCCATCACCAGCTCCTCGAGCGAGGCGTTGCCGGCCCGCTCACCGATGCCGTTGATCGTGCACTCCAGCTGGCGGGCGCCGTTTTTCACCGCCTCGAGGAAATTGGCCACCGCCAGGCCCAGGTCGTTGTGGCCGTGCACCGAGATCACCGCCT
>JBIIQK010000153.1:0-4687 GCA_044342135.1 Cyanobium sp. | reverse complement strand
GGGCGGAAGCCCTCAGGCCAGACCCGCTCCACTCTGCTACTTTGTGACTACACCATTTGGTGTCACTCTGGAATCTCTGATTCCAGTTTTGCGGGTGTAATTCAGTGGTAGAATGTCAGCTTCCCAAGCTGAACGTCGCCGGTTCGAGTCCGGTCACCCGCTCTTACTTTTAGTCTTCAAATTTGCGGCTGCAAATGTGTAGCGCGGATGTTGCCCCTACAACGTTGTCGCTACGAGCTGCAAGGGCTGGAATCCCAAGTCTGGTCTGCGCTCTGCTTCGGGCCATAACCGGGCAAATCAGCCCCGCGGTTTGATCACCTGCAGAACCTGGGGCCCCGAACCGGCCATGCGCCGTTCCGCATCGAGAGCCGCCAGGATAGAGCGGGCCGCCTGAGCCAGCTCTCCCTGCTGAGCCGCCTGCTGGGCCTGGGCCTCATGGGCCCGAATGGCGTCCTTGAGATGGGCACGACGATCGGCCACCTCGCGGGCGGCGTCGGAAGCACGGGATGGTCTGGACAGAATGGCCGTCATTGAAGCTGGTGCCGGATGAAAGATTGGAGACGTTCTGATGATTCGGGAATCGGCCCTGAAAGCCTCACCGATGACCCAGATCCCAAATCTGCGTTCCCAATAACTTAGACCTGCGACAAGATCGCTGCCTCAAGCATCCCCAACCGCAAACATATCGGTGCTGGCGAATCAGGTGCCAGGCTCTTCCTGATTGCCACCCAGGGCTGCAATCTGATTACGCAGATTCTCGGAACGCTGGAGATCCCCACGGGTGAGCGCCACGGCCAGGGCGAATTCCAACTTCTCGAGCTGGTGATCTCCCTCACCAGGAGTGGGGGGGAACCCGAGTCGCCCGCTGGAGGAAGCCGACGTTCCGGAACCCTGGGGGCTCCGGCCTGCAGAGCCATGCTGGAAGCCGGGAGTGGATGGGGTGGGGTATGCCATGGCCACTTTCTTCCCATTGTGACACCGCTGACTAGCCCCCGTGGTCAGGCTGCCGTCGCAAAGGTGTCGTCCTGAGCACCGTGATCGGCCGCGGTTGCCGGCTCAGACATCTCGAGCAAGGTGCGGCAATCGAGGAGCAACCGCTCCACATTGTCGAGGCTGGTGCTCTCCTGGGGATCCCGTTCCACTTGGCGATCCAGTTGCAGCTCCATCGCCCCGAGCCGCTGTTCCAGCTTGACCAGCCTCTGGGACAGGGCGTGCACGGTCTGGGCGAGATCTTCAGCGTTACGGCTAATGCGGAAGGAAACCGATTCAGAGGCCATGGCGAGAGGCGCAGTGGAGCCGATCACAACACACAAACGGAGAAGGGCCAAGGCCAGACTGCGGCCACCAGCCCTCTGGCAATCCGACACATGTGGCGATGACCCAGCCCTGGTCCCTGTTGGTTTATGGCCTCGCCGGTGCTGGAGGCGGCATGCTGGCCCTGCGCACGGGGATTCCCGCCGCTCCGCTGGCGGGGGCCCTGCTGGGGGCTGGCCTGGTGAGCATGAGCGGCCGGCTGGAAGCGGCGCAATGGCCAACCGGAACCCGCACCCTGCTGGAAATCGCCATTGGAACCGTGATCGGCACGGGTCTGACGGCCGGGGCACTGGTGGAGCTGCGCCAACTCTGGAGGCCAGCCCTGCTGATCACCATCACCCTGGTGCTGACGGGCCTGGTGGTGGGCCTGTGGTGCAGCCGACTGCTCGGCATCGATCCGGTGGTGGCCCTACTCGGGGCCGCGCCGGGTGGCATCAGCGGCATGAGCCTGGTGGGGGCTGAATTTGGAGTGGGGGCAGCCGTGGCTGCTCTGCATGCAGTGCGGCTGATCACTGTGCTGGTGGTGCTGCCCCTGGTGGTGCGGTTGGTCATGCCTGGTGGACCCACCCCACCGACCGGCTGAACCGGGGCTCGACTGAGACGGATCCGATCGATACGTTGGGCCCTGGTGTTTCGACGTAGCCCCCAGGCCATGGCCCTGAGCCTTTTTGCCCCGCTGAAGTCCCGAGGGGGATCTCGCCAGAGCCGCAGGCTGCGCGGCCTGGCGCTGGCCCTGGTGTGCACAGTTGGAAGTGCGGCATTCGGCAACCTGCCCAGCCAGGCCCAGACCGCGGAGATCAACGCGGCCGCCAGCAATGCTGGGGCCGGCGGCAAGGGGGCCCAGATCTATTGCTTCATGCGCAACAACGGCAACAACCACCAGGTGAGCTGGGATGCGGCCTATGCCGTGATCAAACGCCAGAACGACAAACTGTTCAAGACATCCCCGGAACACGCCGCGGTGATGATCACGGAAGCCGTGGTGCAGAACCCCAGTGTTTATCCCGACTGCGGCCGCTATCTCGGCGACCTGTTCACCAAGCCAGAACCCAAGCCAGAGAGCGGCACAACAAAGGCGGCCACCGGCGTCAGCCGCAGCGAGCGCCTCGGTCAGTAGGGCGCTCCGCGGCCCAATTCGGCGGGGCCTGGACAACCTGGCCGCCGGAGTTGCCCTGGTTGGGCTGTTGCTGGCCAGCGGCTGTTCGGAGGAACCCCTGCCCCAGCGCCAGGTGCGCAGTGACGACTGCCTCCAGAACGTGAACCTCGAGCAACTCGCCGAGCAGATCCGCCGCTGCGATGCGGTGGTCGCCGCCTTCCCGGCCAACCCCGTTCCCCTGAACGATCGATACCTGCTTCACAGCCTGGCCGGCAACGAAACCGCCGCCTGTGCCGACATCGCCCGGGCGTCAGCCCTGGCCCGCGCCAAACCCGCTGGCAACCTGGATGCCCAGGTGCGCACGGAGCTCAAACTTCGCCAGGAGCTCTGCCGCGACCCCAAGAGCGCCCCAGCAGCCAGCGGCCCCAGCCAGCCCTGAATCCCTCACCAGCGGTCCATCAGGTCTCGCACCATGGCCGGCAGACTGCGCCTCTCCAACAGCTGGGGACGGCGTTCCAACAGCAGGGCAATGCGCTCCGCCTTGCTGGCAATCAACCCGTCCACCAGTTGATCCGCCACCCCCAGTTGCAACCAGTGGCTGGTGAGACAGGCCCCCATGCCGATCCGATGGCACCGGTCCTCGGCCTGCTCCGCATCCCCTGGGGTCCAGGGACGTTCCACCAGCACCACATGCCGGGCTCGGTGCAGGGTGAACCCCAGTCCCCCAGTGCCATAGGTGGCAATCAGCAGGGGGTGCTCACCCCGCTGAAAGGCATCCACCTGCCCCTGACGCTGCGCTGGCGGCAGGGCACCGGTGAGCAGGCCACTGGCCGGTAACCGGCGATGCAGCATCGCGGCCGTGGCCACAAAGGCCGTGAAAACCACAACCGCTTCGCCCTGATCCAGGAGCGAAGCCACCAGGGCCTGGGTGGCCGGCAACTTGTAATCGGAGCCGATCTGACGCAGGGCCGTCAGCACCGCGAGCACCTCCGCATCCCGTCGCACCTCGCCACGGGCCGCCCGGCGCCGGTAGTCGTCCACTTTGTTCTGCAGCCGATGCTGGAACCCCCGGGCCTGAAGGTCATCCAGCTCCACTGACAGCATCTGGCGATGCTTGGGGGGCAGGTCAAGGCAATCCTGCTTGCGGCGATGCAGCACCAGGGGCCGGACCAGCCGCTGCAGCTCGTTGAGATGGCTGGCACCGGTGGCCTGCCAGAGCCTCCGCCCCCCCTGCTCCCGCCAGTGGCCCTGGCAGAAAAGCTCCTCGTAGGCCCGTTGATCGCGGGCGAGCGGATGGCCGATGGCGGCCAACAGGGGAAACAACTGGGCCGGCCGGCCATTCTTCATCGGGGTGCCCGTCAGCAGCCAGATGGCCCGCAGCCGGGGGTGCCGGGCCAGACGCAGCAGACCCTGGCTGCGCCGGGTCTGGCCGTTCTGGGCGTAATGGGCCTCATCGGCGATCACAACGGTGCCGGCAGGAGGCAGGGCCTGGGGCAGACGGGCCCAACTGTGCAGCTCCAGGCGCAGGCCCAGGGAAGCTGCCTCGCTCTGCCAATGGCCGTGCAGGCCCACCGGCGCGATCACCAGGATGCGGCAATCGGCCAGGCGCACCATGGCGCGAGCCGCCACCAGGGCAGAGAGGGTCTTGCCCAGGCCCATGGCATCGGCCAGCACGGCTCCCCGCCGGGCCAGCAACCAGCGCACCGCCGCCCGTTGGTGGGCAAACAGGTGACGACCATCGAGCAGGGTCTGCTCCAAGTCGGCCGCCGCCACCAGCTGCCGATGGGGAGGCAGGGGAGGCAGGGGTTGGGCCATCCAGGCCAGCCACTGGGCCAGCTCGGGCTCCAATGGGAAACGGCCCGCCAGGGCCTGCTGCAGCGCAGGGGCTGCCTCCAGAGGAAAACACCAGCAACGCCCCCGACCAGACCAGATCCCCCGGGGACGGATCGCCCGCAACTGGGCCTGGGTCACCGCGTCGTAGGGGCTGACCACCTCGATTTGGCCCGTCGCTCCCAACCGCAGCAGACAGCGCATCCGCGGAAGTGCAACCCTCGACACATTGACAGCCTGGACGATGAGGGCAAACTTCCGCCAATCGGGGCGCCGGGATGCAGGCCAGGGATGCGGTCTTCCTTGAGGATCTCTGCCCTAAGTTGCGCGTCAGGCGATGGCGCCAATCCCTCCACCAGGTCACTGACCAACGGTGCATCTACTGCGGCGAACGCTCCGAATCCATTGACCACGTGCATCCCCAGAGCCGGGGGGGCCTGAGCGTCA
>JBIIQK010000152.1:0-4694 GCA_044342135.1 Cyanobium sp. | reverse complement strand
TCGCAGCATCGCGCCCTGGCAGGGGCCGCCGTGGGAGCAGAGCGGGATCGGCTGACCGTTCACCGAAGCGCCGCTCGGGACGCCACTGGCCAGGTTGGCCCCAGCCTGAACGGGGCGGGCGCTACCCGCCGGGGCTCCGTTGGCGGCTGCGTTGGGGGTCCCATTGGTGGCCGTGCCCAGCGTGGAGCGGGCCTTGTCGAGTACGCCGGTGTAGGTGGGCGTTGCGGTGCCCTGCAGGGTCCCCTGGATGGCGCTGGCCCCCACCATCGGCGCCAGTCCCTGGGCCTGGGCCCCCTGGCCCAGCAACGCCAGGGCGGCCACCAGCAGCGAGGGAGCCAGGATCGCTTGGGAGCGGGCCATGGGGAGCGGTGTCAGGGTTGTTTCGGGGCAGACGCGTAGCCACTCCACAGTTTGAGCTCTTCGATGGTCTGCACGCCTTCGCGCCGCTCCTTGCCCGCCAGATCCCAGGTGGGGAAAGCGCGGATGTTGGCGGCCATGCAGCGGGCCCGGCCGTCGTCCGTCTTGTCGCACTCCACGTAGGGCAGGGTGTTGCCCCCCTCCTTGCCGAAGAGGTTTTTCTGCTGAAAGCAGGCCGGACACCACCAGGCCCCGTAGAAAATCGCGCCCTTGGCCCGCAGGTGGGCACTGAGGGCTTTCTGCTCGGGGGTGGAGGCCTCCAGGGCCTCGCCCAGGCTGGGGGTGGTGGAGCTGCCCACGCCCTGGACTCCGCTGCCCGCACTGGCGGTGGCCGTGAAGCCCAGCAGCACCGTGCTCAGGCCGATCAACAGGCTGGAACGCAGGGATCCGAGAGCGGCCATTCGGAGACGCTGGGGGCTCCTGAGGCTAGGGCTGCCGACTGGTGCCGCCACGGGTCTGTGGGCAAATCCTGAGGTGCGGGCGTTCGGCCTTCCGCCCTTTCAGGCCTCGGCGGTTGGTGCCAGCGGCTGAGACACTGGGGGCACGGCGGTGGACACGAGGTCGATGGGCGCGAACGGCTACCGCGACTACTTCAATGTGCTGGGCGTGGACCGTGGCGCCGACGCCGACACGGTCAAGCGAGCCTTCCGCAAGTTGGCGCGCCAGTACCACCCGGATGTGAATCCCGGGGATGCGGGGGCTGAGGCCAAGTTCAAGGAGGTCAGCGAGGCCTACGAGGTGCTCTCCGATCCCGAGAAGCGCCGCCGCTACGAGCAATTCGGCCAGTACTGGAGCCAGGCGGGGGGTGGTTCCGGCCCGTCCGGTGTCGACGTCGACTTCGGCCGCTACGGCAACTTCGACGACTTTATCAACGACCTGCTCGGCCGCTTCGGTGGTCCAGCGGGTGGTGGGGCCCCGGGAGGCTTTGGCTTCGGTTCTGGTTTTCCGGGGGGCTTTGGTGGCCCCGGCTTCGGGGGTGGCATGCCGGGCGGGGCCCGCAGCACCCCGGTCAATCTCGATGCCGAAGTGAGCATCACCCTGACGTTTGCCGATGCGTTCCGCGGCGCGGAGCGCACCCTGGCCGTCAACGAAGAGCGGGTGCAGGTGCGGATCCCGCCCGGCGTCAAGCACGGCAGCCGCCTGCGGCTCAAGGGCAAGGGCAACCTGCAGCCCGGCACCGGTCGCCGCGGCGATCTCTATCTCAACCTCCAGATGCAGGAGCATCCGGTGTGGAAGCTCGATGGCGACCAGCTGCGGGCCGAGTTGCCCCTCAGCCTCGATGAGCTGGCCCTCGGCGGCGAGGTGCGGGTGGCCACGCCCGACGGCGAGGCCTCCGTGCAGGTGCCCCCCGGCATGACCCTGGGCCGCAGCCTGCGGCTCAAGGGCAAGGGCTGGCCCTTGGCCGGTGGCCGCGGCGATCTGCTGCTCACGCCGGTGTTGAAGCTGCCTGAACAATTCAGTGCCCAGGAGCAAGAGCTGCTGGAGCAGTTGCGCCGTTTGCGCAGCCAGGATCCCCGTGCAGATTGGTTGAATTTGGCCATACTTTGAGGCAGAGCCGGCTGACGGGTTTTTAAAGTGATGCGCATCGATCAGCGGGGCGCCCCTCGGCGTGGTCGGCCCTGGTTCAAGTTGGGCCGCCCCTTAGTCTTGCTGGCGTTGGTGGTGATGCTGCTGATCGCCAGCCTCACCACGGCGACGGCTCTGGCCAGCGACTGGCCTGCTCTCAATGCCCCCAGGATTCAGTCCTCGGTGCATGTTCTTCCGGATCAGCCGGCTGCATCCCCTGGATTGGTTGTTGACGTTGGCCTGCATATCAGAAATATCTACAATCTTTCGCTCGTCGATCAGAGTTTTTTGGCTGAGGGCTGGTATTGGTATCGGTGGCGGGATGAGCTGCAGCAGAAATTTGAGCAGCTCCGCATCAGTCCTGATGACCTGATCGAGCTGGCCAATGAGATTGAGCTGGGCCAATATTCGGTCCGCGATGTTTCTGCGTCGTCGCAGGTTATTGGCAAGCCTGGAACGTCGGGACGTATTGTTCGCTTTTCTGGCAAGTTCTTTCTTGCTGACGTGCCACAGCGTTATGCACCATTTGATCCCCAAGAGTTATCTATTGCCCTTGAGGTTCGGCCCGAAGCATTTGCGCTAGCTTCCAGTCGGGTTCAGTTGAAGCCCGATAATTCGCCGGCTTCGATCGTGGGCGAAGATCTTGAGATCAGTGGTTATCAACTCGATTCAGTTGCTTGGGAGCAGTCGCTGGTGGCCTATCCCGATGATTTTTTACCTGCTATGCGGTTCAGTCGGGCTGCGGCTACATTCATTTATCGTAAAAGTCAATGGTCGATGCTAATCAAATGGATCTTTCCAATTTTGATTGTGATGGCCATCGTCATCGTGTCCCCCTCGATTGAAGGAATTTTGGGCGACATTCGCATCGCAATTCCTCCCTCGGCCCTGCTGACACTGGTGGTAATGCAGGACACCTATAAAAATAGTTTTCCCCCTGCGCCCTATCTGACATATCTTGATGAGCTCTATGTGTATAGCTACATCGTTTGTCTTGCGATCTTCTTGTTATTTCTTGTGGGAACCAATCTTGTGGCCCGCGCCTCCGAGGACGAGCGCGATCGCGTGGCCCTACGGGTGAATCGCATTGACACCACGGTGCAGATCAGCATGGTGATTGGGTTGGTGCTGGTCACCGTGGTCGGCTGGTTCACCTGAGCCGCGGCCGTGGCTGGCGCTTCCTTCGCTGCTCTTCATCAGGCCCTCCGTAAGATCCGCTACAGCCAGATCGCCGCCATGGAGCTCACCTACCGTCCCCGCCGTTTGCGCCGCACCCCGGCCCTGCGGGCGATGGTGCGGGAGCATCACCTCAGTGCGGCCGATTTCATCTACCCCCTCTTCGTGCATGAGGGCGCCACCAATGAACCGATCGGGGCGATGCCCGGGGCCATGCGCTGGAGCCTGGAAGGGCTCGTGCAGGAGGTGGGCCGGGCCTGGGATCTCGGCATCCGCTGCGTGGTGCTGTTCCCCAAGGTGGCCGATGGCCTCAAAACCGAGGACGGCGCCGAGTGCTTCAACGAGGGTGGCCTGATCCCCCGGGCGATCCGGCGCCTCAAGGAGGAGCACCCCAGCATGACGATCATGACCGACGTGGCCCTCGACCCCTATTCCTGCGACGGCCATGACGGCATCGTCAGCAGTGAGGGGGTGGTGCTCAATGACGAGACGGTGGCGATCCTCTGCCGTCAGGCCGTGGCCCAGGCCCGCGCCGGTGCCGACCTGATCGGCCCCAGCGACATGATGGACGGCCGGGTGGGGGCCATCCGCGAAGCCCTCGACGAGGAGGGTTTCGAGCACGTGGGGATCATCAGCTACACCGCCAAGTACGCCTCCGCCTACTACGGCCCCTTCCGCGAAGCCCTGGATTCTGCCCCCCGGGCCGCCGCCGGCAAGCCGATCCCCGGCGACAAGAGCACCTATCAGATGAATCCGGCCAACGGCCGTGAAGCCCTCACCGAGGCCCTGCTCGATGAGCAGGAGGGGGCCGACATCCTGATGGTGAAGCCCGGCCTGGCCTACCTCGACATCATCTACAGGCTGCGGGGCGAAACCGAGCTGCCGATTGCCGCGTACAACGTCAGCGGTGAGTACGCGATGGTGAAAGCCGCCGCGGAGAAGGGCTGGATCGACGAGCGGGCCGTGGTGCTGGAAACCCTGCTGTGCTTCAAGCGCGCTGGCGCCGATCTGATCCTCACCTACCACGCCTGTGATGCGGCCCAGTGGCTGCGCCAGGGTTGATTGGACGCCACGGCTGAGGCGAAGCCTGGGGCCTGGCTGGGGCCTGCCCTGGCCACGGCCCTGTACCTGGCCCTGATGACGGCCCTGGCCAGGGCCAGCGGCATGGGTTTCCTGCTGTTTCCGGAGCTCGGTGCCCTGGCCTCCGTGGTGTTTGCCGATCCCGCAGGCCGCTGGGCCCGTTCCCCCCTGCTGCTGGCCGTCACGCCGGTGCTCACCGCGGTGCCGGGGGTGCTGATCACCCGCTCGTTGCCCTATGGCCCCCTGGCGGTGGCGTTGGATGTGGGGATCTGTCTGCTGGTGATTCAGGCCCTGCGGTCGCCGATCGTGCCAGCCCTCTCGGCAGGACTGCTGCCGCTCACCCTGGGCATCACGAGCTGGATGTACCCCTGGGCCATCTTCGCGGGCACGGGAGGCTTGGCCCTGTTGGTGGTGTTGCGCGCCTCCCTGGCTCCAGCGGTCCCAACGACACCGCC
>JBIIQK010000008.1:0-15881 GCA_044342135.1 Cyanobium sp. | reverse complement strand
TCCAACCTTCAGGGCTCGCCGACCATCTGCTGCAGGGCTTCGAGGGAGCCGTCGGCTTCGATCGCCCGCACGCCAAACATCCCCTCAAACCCCTTGAGCTGTACCTCCTGAACCGGCCCGATCCGGAGCCCATGATGATCAGTGAGCTGCTCGGCTACCGCCTGGGACACCAGCAGGGGGGCTTGGAGCAGCTTGGTCTGACCTTCCAGTCGGCTGGCGATGTTCACCGTGTCACCAACCAGTCCAAACCTCAGGTCGTCGCTGGGACCCACCTTGCCCACGATCACCGGACCCACGTGAACGCCGACACCGATGCTCAAGGGCACGCCGAAATCCCGCTCAATCACCCTGGAAAGCACCGCGATCCGTTCGAGCATCTCCAGGCCAGCATCCACGGCCTGGCGGCAGCCAACCCGTGGATCGGTCTCGAGGCCAAATACGGCACTGATTTCATCTCCCACGAAGAGATTGACCTGGCCGCCATGTTTGACAATCACCTGCTTCAGAGCAGTGAAGTATCGATTGAGGATATAGATCACATCAAACGCGGAGGATGATTCCGTGATCGGCGTGAAGTTGCGCATGTCAGCGAACAACACGGCCAAGGACCGGATCTGGCCAAGGCCTTCCTGCTTGTCCAGCCTTCGTTGACGTTTTTTCTCCTGCGGTGGGGTGATCAAACGCTTTACGGAGACCCGTCCCGTGCCCACGATTCGCGTGGTGCAGGCGAGACGGACATTGTCTGGCCAGCCGCGCTTCGTGGCCATCAGGGCCTCGGCTTCACTGCGGGGCGCGAGCTGATCAAGCCCTTCCACCACTTCCACCCGACAGGTGGAACAGATGCCATGGCCACCGCAGGCAGCCACGGTGGGGATCTCGGCTGCGAGCGCCACCTCCATCAGGGTCGACTGGGGTGGGTACCAAGGGCACGACAGAGCCGCACAGTCGAAGGTGATGCCTATGGGGAGGAGAGTGGCTCGGTCAGCCTGCCACCTAGGCCTTCACGGCATCGCCCACCTCGGACAACCAGCACGGCGTCCTAAGCAGCACTGCCGTTCGCTAGTTGCCGCTGCTCTCGGCGATGGCGGTACTCGCCAGGGGGATGCCGGCCTCCTGAAGGCGAACCACCAACCGGCGGAGCAGGGCTCGCTCTGCCGCCCACTGCTCACCGGTGCGGGTGGTGAGCAACACGCTGATCTCCACGGCCTGGGGGCTCACGTGGCTTACACCGCGCACGCAAGGGGGCTGCAGCAGCCCAGCACCCGAGGCCGGATCGGCCGCAAAGATCGCGCATTCCACCTCGATCAGCGCCAGCGCCTCATCCAGCCGGGTGTTCTGGGTGGCCAGCGGAATCACCACGTCCACCCCCGATCGAATCTTGGTGTGGTTCAGCAGCTGCTGGCTGGCGCTATTGGCCACCACCACCACCCGCTGATCGGCGGTCCGCAGTTCGGTTACGAGCAGGCCCACGTCCACCACCTCACCGGTGATGCCGTTGATTTCCACCGTGTCGCCGACGGCGTAGTGATCGTCGAGCAAGGCCACCAGGCCCGCCACCAGATCGCGCAGGAGGCCTTGGAAAGCAATCGCCAGGCCGCCGAGCAGGGCCCCACCGGCGAGCCAGGCGCCCACCGTGAGTTCACGCACGCCGGGGATATCGAGCAGCACCAGCACACCCAGCACAGCGAAGGCCGCCAGATCGATCAGCCTCTGGCTCGCCTGCATCAGGTTCTGGTAGCGCTGCTCGCGCCGGGCCCGTTCCGCCATCGGCACCGCCAGGTTGCTCACCCACTGCCGCAGCCCAAACAGCACCAGCAGACGCAGGGCCTGGGCGGCGATCCCGACACCCAGCACCTTGAACAGGATCGAGAGGGGTTGGAGCAACACCGTGATGGCCAGGGGGATTTGGCCCGGAACCGCAGCCACCGCCAGCCCCACCATCAACACCAACTGCACCAGCACGGCCAGGAACAGCAGCCGGATCACCCCCTGCAGCAGCTGGGCCCGGTTGCTCTGCAACTCCCGGTACTCCCGGGCTGTTTTCTGGCGATCGCGCAGACGCCGCCGCAGGCGCCCCCACAACCAGAGGCTGGCGGACACCGATGCCAGCAACACCAGCTCCAGCATCAGTGTGATCTTCAGCCGCAGCAACACCTGGCTGGGCTGCTCGGTGAGGCGGGCATGGCGCAGGCGCCGCTGCAACAACTGACGCCACTGGCTGGCCAATTGCGCCCGGCTGAGGCCATGCAGCTGGGCATCCGCTTCAGTGACGGTAAGCAGCGGCAGCGGCACGGGCCGGCCCCGCAATCGGGCCTCCAGCTGAAGGCTGCCGTCGCGGCTGGACGCAACATCGACGCGGAGATCGTCGGGGTCGCCCAACACCGACCAGGGGTCGCCGCTGCACAGCCGTTGCTTCTCCGGCCCACCGAGCACAAAGCCCTCCAGCAGCGCCTCCGCAATGGCCTCGCCCTGGTTGCACAGCCCGCGGGGCACATAGAGCAGGGAGAGGTTTCCCTCGATCACCGCAGCCCGCTGCGTCGCCTGGGGGCCGCCGTCCTGCTGGCTCACCACGGGCGACGCCACACTGATCGCCGGCACCCCGAGGATGTGCACCGGTGCCACCTCATAACTGCCGACCGTTTCAGCGACCTGGGTGAGCCCATCGGCCGGCTGGTCTGCTGCCGCTGCCGCTGCCGAGGGCAAAACGCCCGGCGCCCCCGATACGGCCATCACCAGACCGATCACCATCGCCAGCACCAGGCCCAGCCACCGGTTCCAGCGCGGTGCGGCCATGGGCAGGGGATGAGGTGAAAACTGAAAGAAGGCTAGGGGCCTTCGCGTCATAACACCCCAAATCAAGCTGCAGATCGCAGGCAGCAGCAAGGTTCAAGAGCTGAGTCAGAGGAGCAGACGAAGGCAGTTGGCGATGGCCAAATGCAGCTGCAACATGAGGTGACACCCCTGAGCTCACCATGCGTCGCGCCATTGCTCTGTCATTTCTGGGCACCCTCCTCCCCCTGCTGCCGATTCCTTCCTCCGCAGCCCCTCAGTGCCCCGAGTCACTCAGCACTGCGGATCAGACCCGATGCCTGATCAAGGCCCTTGAAACCAGTGATCGCGAACTGCAACAGGCTCTGATGGGGGTTGCCAAGGAAGCGCAGCAAATTCCAGGACCAACCTTCCAGGCTCTCTGGAAAGAGAATCTTCAGAGCTTTTACGGCACCAGTACTGACCCGCTCAAGCAGGCTGAGGCCTTCCGTGCCAATCGCAGGGCGGTGTGTGCCTATGCCAAATCGGTGGGGTTCCAGGGCACCGGCTATGGCATCACCACGACCCGTTGCGAACTCGCTCTGAACAGCACCCTGCTCGATGAACTGAAACCCTGAGAGGCCAACCAGAAACTCCTTTCGATCTCCCTCAACAACGCCGGCGTCCATCCCTCTCCCACAAAATAGAGACTTAGCGGCTCGCCGAGAGGTCGTCGTAGCCGCATTGATCCCGGCAGAATGTATGGGCTCAGACGTCAATCCTTCCACCTGAAGAGCACACATTTTCCGAGCCCAAGGTGCGGGGGCTTGGCCAATGCCCCGGATGGGGGATGCAGCGGCTGCTCACTGCCGCGATGCTGGAGGGGTCCGCGCAACCAGCCATGGCTTCTGCATCCCGCCTGTTTCCCCTCCTGCTCATGGGGAGCCTGGGCAGCGCCGCCCTCGCCGCCACACCCGCCAGCACCCTCAGCCTCCAGGGCGTGAGCTTCCAGGTGGCCACGCAAGGGGCAGGCTCGGTGCAGCAGCTCGTGGTGAACGCCAGTGAACACGGCCACGCCTACCCGGTGGTGAAGGAAGAACTGCTCGGCTCCCTCACCGGCCGCGAGGTGGAGGACCTCAACAGCGATGGCCGGCCGGAGCTGATCCTGTTTGTGACCAGCGCCGGCAGTGGCAGCTACGGCTCGGTGCTGGCCTGGAGCGCCAGCAAGGGCCACACCCTGTTGCCGATCGCCATGCCAGAGCTGAGCGGCAAGCTGGCCCAGGGCTACATGGGCCACGACCAGTTCGCCGTGGTGGAAACCACGCTGATGCGGCGCTTCCCGATCTATCGCCCGGGCGACACCAATGCCAAACCCACCGGCGGCACCCGCCAGATCGGCTACAAGCTCGTGGCCGGTGAAGCGGGCTTCCTGTTCAAGCCGGTGAGCAACACGACCTTCCGATAACAACCAACAGCGATCAGGGCCCAGCCGGGGTCGCAGGGCGAGTCGGGGCCTCCTCCGTTGCGGACGGCCCCAACAGGCTTCTGAGCAACTTTCGGGTTGTGCTCGTGATCTGTTGCAGGTCCTCCAGGGAGCGAATCAACAGGGGTTGGCTCTCGCGCAGAAGCTGTTGGGCCTGGGTCGACGTCTGCTCCGCACTGGTGCCGGTGCGGCTGAGCTGACGCAGGGCCTGCCGGAGATCCGGAGCCGTCGCACGACTTTCCCGCTGCAACGTGGCGGCCAGGCTGTTCACTTCCGTGAGGCTCCGTCGAGCTTCCCGCAGGGTTTGCGGCACGTCGCTGCCCGTGAGCCGATGGGTGTTGCGCAGGGTGGCCTGCAGCTCCTGCTGGGTCTGCATCAACTTGTTGATCAGGGCCGCCACCGCAATGGGTTGCTCGTAGCGAATGCTGCGGCCATTGAGGCTGGTGCCCTTGCCGCCCCGCTGCGGATCCGCACTGATCTCCAGGTAGTGATCCCCCACAAATCCCTCCTGGTTCTGGCTCGCCACGCTCTTCGGTCCGATCAGGGAGGCGTAGCGCTGGGCCACCTGCAGCTGCACCACCACGCTGGCATCGGGCTGCAGCTGCAGGCTTTTCACCTGCCCCACCGGCAGGCCTGAGATCCGCACCTCCTGCCCGGCCCGCAGGCCACCGGCATTGCGGCTCGTCAGCCGCAGCGAAACCATGGGTTGCCCCCAGTGCTGCTCCCGTGCCAGTCCGAACATCACGGCAGCGATCAACAGAAGGCTGGCCCCCAGGAAGAGCCATTGGTCGCGCCCGCCATTGGGGGTGGAATCGGCTGTCATTGGGCGGAAGCTCCGAGGCGCAGCGGATCCAACAGCGTGATCCACAGCAACTTGAGACCCAAGAGCAGCATCAGACCTTCCACCAACAGGTTGCTGCTCACCAGGGCCGGTGACACTCCGCGATTCAGGGTGATACCGCCCCGCCATTGACTCCAACCACACAAGATGGCCAGAAAAATGGCCGATCGGAGCATCGAGCGCAACAAGTCGGAAAGCAACACACCACTGCTGAGCTCTCGGAATTCAGCGATCAGATCAGCGCGCGGCGAGGCGAGCACGCCACCGATGAGCGCGGCCAGGAGGAACAACAGCAGCAGCAGCCCGCCAACCAAAGCCGCAGCCGGCACCGAGTCACGCCAGGCCTGCTCACCACGGGGACGGTCCTGCTCCAGCCAACGGGGCAACAGCAGGGCCATGGCCAGCAACGTGACGAGCATGGGCCCCACCAGTTGCAACACCAACAAGATCAACAGTTCCAGGCTGAATCGGCTGGTCTGACCAAGGGGGCCGCTGCTCAGTTGAACCACGCCAAGCCCCAGCACCAGGCCGGCCAGGAGCACGGGGCCGCCACAGCGCTGGCCGTGACGTTCGGCCAGCCGTAAAACTTGGAGGATGCGCCGGCGGAAGGGCATTGGGGGTTCGACCGTCATGCCAGTGGAGGGTATTGGGCTTTCGACAGAGAATGGACTTGAGGGAGCGCCCGCAGCCCAATCATCAGCCCGGAAACGCACTCACAATCAGCCTGGAACTTGCGTTTTTGCAACATTACCAGGACAAACGCAACGGTTTCCATCAACAGATAGGGCTTGAGCACATCTTGACGTGCAAATTTGTGGAGAGACATCACACTTGCAAGGTCGGACCTCTCCACCCACATCCCACCATGAACACACGTCAACGGCTGTCCTCCATCGGCGGCGTTGCCCTGGCCATCGTTGCTTCCGCGGCATTCATCCCCAGTGCCGATGCCCAAACAGCCTCAGGCCTGACCTCCGCATGGGGAAAAACCTGCAAAATGCGTGTGGTCGAGCAGTTTGACGTGCCCATGTCTGACGCCCTCGTCAACCTCGGTGCCACCGAGCAGCAAAGCATCGATGAAGGCAACACCTCGCTGAGCGACATCAAGAAGTATGGGTTGAGCTTCAACTGGGAAATCCGCGGCAAAAAAATCAACGGCTACTGCAACGTGAACGGCAAAGGCAAAATCACTGAATTCAAACAAGCAGTCAACTGATTCACCCTGGCCCCCGTCCTTACCGGGGGCCTTTTTGTCGTATCCCCCCATGCCTTTAGCCGGACGGAACTGCATCCCTTCGATCTCGGTGGCGCTGCTCAGCGTCTGCGCCCTCGTGCAACCCGCGGCGGCCTACGACCTGCAATACCGCCAGAACAACACCAACTTTTCTGCAGCCGATCTCCAGCGCATCTTCAACAGCGGACTACCAGCCGCCTACGACCAAGCCTTCCCTGAACAGCGCTGGACCACCTATCTCCTGCTCGATAGTCACCCCAACAAGGGACAGGTGGCCATCACCCTGGGCCTGAGCCCACGGGTCGGCCCCTCCCAGGCGCTGCTGCCGATTGCCACCTACAGCGTGATCGAACCCATCCCTGGCAGTGGCCAGCAGTGGCAGACCCTGCTGAGCAACCTGGCCCGAGCCTTTGCTACCACTGTGTTGAGCAACCGGGAGCGGCTGATCAATCAGCGCTGAACAGCGGCGAAAACAAGCCAAACCACCCCATAAAAGTATGGAAAACGCAAATAGCTCCATGGCATTGCTTCGAATTCCAAATAAAGCCCACTGAAGTCGCCATCCATGAGATACAAGAGAGGCACCAATAAACCTTTCTTGAACGGCTCAATGCTTCGCTGGCACTCCTTCAAGCCATTGGTGATCGCCGGCCTGCTCCTGGGCTCCTCACTGGCAGCAGGGGCCCAACAGCTACCCTCCGGAGCCGTTCAACGCTATTTACGGGATCAGCAGTTGCGCGATGCCATCGAGCAGCAAAACCAGAAACAACTTCAGGAGCGGCAAGAGCAAGAAATCAAGCCCAAGCCCGTTGAAGAGACAGAATCTATTGAATCGACTCCTTCCTTTCTCTACGCAAGCATTCGATTTGTCGGTGTCAGTGCCCCGTGGGCGGCCGAACTAAACGCGCTGGCCAGCCCCTATCTCAATCGGCCCATCAGCCTGTTGGACCTGGAGACGCTGCGGGTCGCGATCCGCGACGCGTACCGCGCCAAAAACCTTCTGGCACTGGTGAGCATTGATCCCAGCGGACCCAAGGGGGGTGAGCTGGTGATCAATGTCACCGAGGCCCGCATGGGCGACGTCAAGATCAACAGCACCATCCCCCATCAGCTATCCGATGGCATCGCCAGAGCCACCGTGTTGGCTTCCGTACCCAGAGGCAGCCTGCTGCGGCTCGACAAACTCACCTCTGCGCTCCTCAAACTCAATGATTTGGCAGGCACCCGTGTTCGCTCAACCCTTCAAGCAGGGGCGGAGGCAGGTGAGACGGATGTGGTGCTCACGATCAAGGATGGCAACCGGACCAGCGGCGAGCTGAACGTCAATAACGAGATCAACCGTTATTTGGGGACAGTCGATGTAGACCTCACCCTGATCAGCGCGAATCAACTGGGTCGTGGAGAGCAGCTGACGCTGGATGGGCAATGGTGGTTTAACGACGAGGCCACAGGGAGCTTGGCCGGCAGCGTTGCGTACGAAATGCCGATCACACCAGACGGTGCTTCAGTGAATCTCTACGCAAACTACAGCAGCTACCGTCTTCTCAAAGATTTTTATACGGCCGACATCAACGGCTATTCCTCAAATATCAGGCTGGGGCTGAAGCAGCCCTTCTGGCGTCGCCCCCAGGAATCTCTATGGGGAAGCATCAGCGCTGAGTACAACGCCTATGTCGACCAAATCGAAAACTTTGAAATTCGAGACAAGAACAGCCAGGTCGGTCGTTTTTCCCTACTGGCAGAGCGCCAAGACAGCTGGCTCGGCACAGGCCTGAACACGGCTTTCCTTCAGTACAGCCTGGGAAACCTGGACCGAGGTGGCAACCTGCAGGATCTTGAGCTGGACGCCTTAACAGCCGATACCGATGGAATCTTCAACAAGGTTGGCCTGATCTACAGCCGCTACCAGATTTTTTCTAATCGCTGGCAGGCCAAACTCTTTGTCCAAGCCCAGAAAGCCTTCAACAACCTGGATGGCGCCGAGAAGATGTCCCTCGGCTATCCCAATGGAGTGCGTGCCTACCCACCCGGCGAGGCCCCTGGAGACAGCGGCTTTAGTGGTCAGTTCGACCTGATCTATCGAGCAGCTCCGAAGTTGGCCTTCGTCGCATTCCTGGATGGTGGCTTGATCTGGCGCTGGACACAACCCTTCTTCGGATCACTCCAGCCAAACTCCTATGGCCTTGCCGGAACGGGCGTTGGCATTGATATCGGAACGTCCGGTGAATGGCTGGCCTCCGTCAAACTCGCCATTCCCATCGGCTCCAATGCCGGCAGCCTCGACGACACCAATGCCGATGGCGAACAGCAAGGGCCTCTTGTGTGGGCTTCTATTCGAGTGTGGTTTTAAGGAGAACTGACATGTCACAGCAACCAGAATTCCCTGCAAAAACCACTCGGCCCGTCCTTCCTTGGGGATGGAGGTCGCTCTGGCAGCACTCCACCCGAACCGGCCTGGCAGCCCTTGCCCTCTCAGGCTCCTTTCCTACGGCATCCATCCTGCATGCGCAATCGCTGCCGACGGGAGGACAGACCGAGCAGGGAACTGCCGCCGTTACTCCTTCTTCTCCTAATACCCTAACGATCACAGGCGGTCGAGCCGTCATCAGCTGGGGAAGCTTCAACATCGGCAACGGCAACGTCGTTGATTTTCAGAACAACGGCGCTGTTCTGAATTACGTCAGACAGGGAGGCGGAGCCAGTCAAATTGACGGCACATTGAGGGCCATTAACCCCATTATTCTCCTCAACAATCAGGGGATTTCAGTTGGCCGGACGGGGATGATCTCCGTTCCAAGCATTCTGCTGAGCACCGGCAGCTTGTTGCCTGACTCGATCGACAAGTTCATGCAGGGCGTGAACTACGCCCCCGGATTGAATGCCCCGCTGATCAGCATCCAGCTCAACGATTCCAGCGGACCGATCAGCGTTGATGGCTCGATCAGCTCCACCAACGGCGGTGGGATTGGACTCATCGCCCCATCGCTCAGCATCGGACCCAACGCGCGGCTGACATCGCTCGGTGTGCGCACTGCCAGCACCGGCACCGATGGGGTCAACACCACGGTCAATGGTGTTGTGCCGGAGGGATCGCTTTGGATTGGCACCACCGGTCTTCCTGCGAGCAGTTTTACCCAACCGATCCCAGGGATGCCCGGGGCCGCCCTGCCAACCCTGCCCACAGGCTTCGGTTTCACGCAGGTGAGCGGTCGGCCCTCACCCCAGAACATCAGACTCTCCCTGCAGGCCACCTATGACTTCGAGAGGGTGGTGATTGGCACCAGCGGAGCCAAGCGGGGCCAGTTTGATGCTCTGTTCTTCTCGCCCAGTTTCAGAGCTTCTGCGTTCTATTTATACGATGGGATTGAGGCTATCGAAGAGGGTCACCGGCAGGCCACCAGTGGTGGCCTGCGCCGCACGCTCAAAGACACCCAAGCCAACCAGCTGATTGATGACCAGCTGGAGTCAACCCTCCTCGGTCTGCAACTGCCTCCGGGAGCCACCCTTCTAGCCGCCGATCGGGTTGTGCTCGACGCGAATGGCCAACTGATCGGCGGCAATCTCACGATTGGCTCCAGCCAAGCTCTCAGCCAGCCGTTTCTGGATCAGTTCGGCACCGGCGCTTTCACCATCTCGATCAGTGGTGGGCAGGGCACACTGACGGGGAGCAATGGAGCCCAAGCCTCCTACAACCCCACAACGGGCGCTGTCAGCTGGCAGCGCACTATCCAGGGCCCACCCACCACGCAAACCGTCGTGACTCAGGGCGTGCCTATCCGCCAGGGCATGGCGCAGCCACCTTCAGGAGTGGGAAGTATGGGGGGAAACACCGGGCTGTACGTTATTCGAGAGGGGGGCTATTACCACGGCAAGAACGGCACCTACGCTGGCCAATCACCTTGTTCTGGATGCCGCTATGTAGATCCCCAGACCGGGCAAGTGACCTATTGGCGAGGACACTTTGCGTCAGACGGAACGACAGGGCAGCCTCGGTTTGTGCAGGATCAGACTGGCGGCACTGTTGTTTACAAAGTCGGAGGCCAGTACTACACAACCCAGGCCAGCAGCTTCTTCAATAGCCAGGGATCCATCAATAAGCCATCGATACCGGCTGGAACAACATTCACGCCCCAGGTTGTGCAGACCATCGTGCGACCCGGTGCAACCACCGTTGTTCCCTTCCAGGAAACCCTGCCCATTCGGGGACAAGCCAAACCGCCATCGGGCGCGGCGGAATCCTCCTGGGTTCGTCCCACGCCGCCGGCACAGCCAGACCTGACCCCAACGCCCAAGGTCAGTCCCACACCCACACCACTGCCTTACAACATCCCGACGCCGTCGGTGGCACCGCCGAGCCCGGGGCCAACACCTGCGCCGACGCCAACCACCGCAGTGGTGAGCCCCGCGAATGCACCGTCCTGGTCTGGTTCCAACCCCACTGTCACACCCAGCAAGGGCCCGGGTATCTCCGGCTACGCCCCCTACGTCGTTCCCAATCCCACCCCTGCGCCCCAGCCAACCCTCGCTCCCTCTCCAACGGTTGCAGTCGTCACGCCAAACGTCTCGCCAACCATCTCCGGCTATGCGCCTGGGCCCCAAGTAGGCAAGGGACCTGATGTCACCGGGAACGCCCCCTACGTCGTTCCCAATCCAACGCCCTCCCCCAGGCCGATTCCTGTACCGACTCCCACCACCACGGTGGTGACTCCAATCGTTTCGCCACCCATCACCGGCTATGGCCCGGTGAACCCAACCGTCAACCCAACCGGTGCAGTCCCCAAGCCCAACCCGGTGCCGACTCCCACCACCACAGTGGTGACTCCAATCGTTTCGCCACCCATCACCGGCTATGGCCCGATGAACCCCACCGTCAACCCAACCGGTGCAGTGCCCAAGCCCAACCTGGTACCGACACCCACCACCACGGTGGTGACTCCAATCGTTTGGCCACCCATCACCGGCTACGGCCCGGTGAACCCCACCGTCAACCCGACCGGTGCAGTGCCCAAGCCCAACCCGGTGCCGACAGCAACGGCCAAGACGCCTGTTGCTGGTTCCGATGGTTCCCGCGCGGTCTTAAAACCAGCTGTCAGCCGAGCTGTGTCCAGCATTGCCACCTCAGGCAATCGCTCAGAACGTCGTGGGCTCGCCGTGACCTACGAGGTTCCCCGCGCCCTGATTGAGGCGAACGTCAAAGGCGGCCTGCCTGACCAGAGCCGTGCAACCCTGCCGAACGGAAGCCAACTGCCGGCAGCGCTGGAATACGACCCTCCCAGCCAGACCTTCACCATCAAGGACACCAACCTGCTGCCCCTGCCCCTCGACGTTCTCCTGACGATGCCGACCGTGAGCGGTGGTCGTGGCACCTTCATCCTCACCATCGGCCAACCGTGATGCAGCGGCAGCCATGACGACCTCTGGCCCGTGGCTGAGTCTGATCATCGGCAGCCGCAACGAAGGAGACCATCTGGAACACACCCTCTCGGGGGCATTCGCCCTCGAACCGCCGGAGGGAGGCCTCGAGGCGTCAGTGCTCGATGACGCCTCCAGCGATGGCTGCAGCAGCTTCTGTGACCAGGGCCCCTGGCTTGCGCGGCGTCGCCAGGGTGTGCTGCGGCTGCAGCGTGTGTCCCAGTGCCTGGGGGTGTCGGCGGGACGTCGCCAGGCATCCCGCGGCTGTCGCGGTGAGGTGCTGGTGTTCCTCGATGCCCACCTGGAATTCCCCCAGACCGATCTCTGGCAGCAGCTGCAGGAGCGATTCAAGGATCCCGCCTGCGATCTGCTCGCCCTCGACTGCTACGACACGCGCAACGGCCAGGGAACGGTCGGTCACGTCTACACCAGCCGTCGGCTTTGCCATCAACAGCCCGCCTGGGTTCCCCAACACAACGAGCCCCTCATCGGCGTGGACGTGCCCTTCGTCAACGGGGGGTTCTTTGCCATTCGCCGCCAGGTCTACGAACGGCTAGAGGGGTTTCCTGATTTCCTCGAGGGCTGGGGCCATGAAGATCGCTTCCTCTCGATGTGGGCCTCTCTGGTGGGCTTCCGTTGCCGTTTGCATCAAGACCTGAGGGTCGGCCACCTCTACAAGGACACCTTTGCCGATGCACCCGCCGGTGATCCCGTCACCCCTTGGGCTGATCCTTGCCCGGCCGATGGCGTGCAGCTGCCCGAGATCTCCTTCCGTTCCAGCGACCGGGAGTCGGCAGGGGTGCCGGCCCTGCTGATGAACAGCCTGCGCTGCGCAACCCTGCTGTACAGCGCCGAGGTGTTTGAGCAGTGCGGCGAACAGCTCAGCTTCGACTACGGACCGGAGCTGTATGCCCGCGGCCTGGAGCTCCTGCAGCAGGAGCGTCCGCAACTGGATGCCCTGCTGCAGCGGGTGGGACTGACACCAGCCCTGCGGGATCAGCGCATGCGCGATTACTTCCAGCGCTTCCGGCCGGTGTTGCCGATGCTCGATGAGGCCGCCCTGCATGCCTCTGCGACGCAGGCAGACCCGGCCCTGGCCCTGCAGCACGTGCAACAGCTCCCCCTGGCCCTGGGCTCCCTGAGGCCTCCAGAGGATGACCACTACCGCGCTGCGCGCCTGTACCGCGAAGCCTCCTGCGCCTACCAGCTGGCCGATTACGCCGCCGTGGTGCGTCTGCTGCCGGAGCTGCTCACTATTCAGCCGGACTACCTGCCAGCGATCACGATGCTGGTGGTGAGTCTGCGGGCGCTGGGCCGCAGCAACGGCGAACGCTTCTGGCTGGAGCAGGGAGCCCGGATTGTCGACCAGCACCGCCCGGCGCACGGGGATGGCCCCATCGGCGCCTGGCATCCCGCCAGCTCCAACCCCTACCTCCGCCACCTCTACTGGCCGGCGGCCGATCGGGTGATCTGGGGCGGCCTCGCCGATCTGGCGGAACAACGGGGCGATCGTGCCGAAGCCATCCGCTGGCTCGGCCTGTTGCTGGCTCAGGTGCCGGACGATCCCCTGTTGCAACAGCGGCTGATGGCCTTGGTGAGCCCGGATGGGGAGCGCGCCGGCCTGGAACGCGCTCCTAGCCCAACACCTGGGGCTGCCGCGGCCGATCCAGCCGGGCCGTGAGCGCCGCCAGCAGGTCAGCCAGCGTCACCACGAGGCGGTAGCTGATCGCGATGGCCAGCAGCGGCGCCTCGGGAACCGCAACGCCCAGGCGCAGAAGCAACACCGCCTCGAACACCCCCAGGCCTCCGGGGGCTCCGGGCACCACCAGACCGGCGGTCCAAGCGAAGGCAAAGCCTGCCAGCCAGCCGCCCCAGCCCAGGCTGTAGGAGAGATCGAAAGCCTGCACGCAGCAGGCAAAACCGGCAAAACGCAGCAGCACAAAGGCCAGCTGCACCAGCAGGGGAGGCCAGGGATAGGCGCGGATCGGTGGAGCCCCTGCTGCAGCCTGGCTCTCCATCCCTAGCTCCGAGGCCTTGCGGCGCTCCAGCCGCGCCAGCACGGGGTTGAGCCAGCGGGGCCAGAGCAGGGCCAGGGGCAGCCAGCAGAGCAGGGCCAGCCCGTGTTGCCAGCCACCGGCGGCCACCAGCGCCAGGGCCGCCACCGCCGCCACCGCCGCCACCAGGGGATCGAGCAGCACCGCCGCCAGGGCCAGGCCCGCCGAGGCGGGCGCCGCCAGTGGAGCCTCGGCGCTGCGCAGCAACTGCACCCGGCTGGCCAGGTGCCAGATGCCGCCCGGCAGGTACTTGCGCAGGTTGGTGGCGAGGTAGGCGCGCACCAGCTCCGCCCACTGGGGGCGCTGCCCCAACCAGCGCAGCACCACGCCCAGGGCCAGGCCATTGGCGGCCAGGCTCAGCAGGCTGACGCCTACCCCCAGCAGCAGCCACAGCCAGCCCTGGCCATCGAGACTGAGCTGGAGCAGCTGGCGGCCATGGCCCACCAAGGCGGCCAGCAGGAAACCGAAACTGAGCAAACTGATCCAGAGCTTGAGCCCCCCGGGAACGGGCGGCAAGGCGCCCAACCAGCCCGCCAGCCCAGCCCCCAGGCGAGCCAGTCCGCCGCGGCAGCGCTGAACCAGGGCGAGGAGTCGGGGCGGAAGCGTCACAGCTGAAGAGGGGGCTCAGAACCGGCGTTGGGCGCGGCGGCGGGCAGGGCCTCGAGGGCCTGCTGCACCACGGATCGCACCTGATCCAGCCCCAGTGTGTGCTGCCGCGCCAGGGCCACCAGATCGTCGTGTTCCGGTTTGCTGCGCCAGCGGCCATCGGGCAGCCGGGCCTGTTTCAGCCGCACCGGCCCCAGGGGCGTGGCCAGCTCCAGGCTGCGGCGCGGCAGCACCCAGCGGCTCTGCCGTTGCTCCCGCACCCCCAGGGTGGTGCTGTGTTGCCACCACACCGCGCGCAACGCGTCCGCCTGCTCAGCAGCCACCAGGGCCGTGAACAACTGCCCGCCCCGCCCCTTCTTCATGGCGATCGGCTGGCTGAACACCTCCAGGGCCCCCGCCTGGCGCAACGCCTCGCTCAGGAACGCCAGGTCTTCGGGGGTGGCGTCGTCGATCTGGGCCTGCTGGATCAGCACGGTTTCCAGCAGCGGGGCCTCGGCCTGGGCGGACTGCGCCAGGGTGAGCCGCAGCAGGTTGGGACGGTCGAGCACCCGCGAGCCCAGCCCCACGCCCACCCGCAGCGGCACATGGGTGGGGGCGTGGCCGAAGCGGGTGGCCCAGCAGGCGGCCAGGGCCAGGCCGGTGGGGGTGGTGAGTTCCCCGGGGGGGAAGCCCTCAGCTGTAGCCAGGGGGATCGCCCGCAGGCGGGCCAGCTCCAGCACAGCAGGCGCCGGCAGGGGCAGGGTGCCGTGGGCGGTGGCCACCACGCCATGGCCCGCCGGCGGCGGGCTGCACACCAGCTCCCCCACGCCGAAGTGGAGCAGTCCGGCACACACGCCCACCACATCCACCAGGGCATCGAGGGCGCCCACCTCGTGGAAGTGCACCTGTTCAGGGCTGTGACCATGCACCGCCGCCTCCGCCGCGGCCAGCAACGCGAACACCTCCAGCACCCGCTGCTTCAGCGCCGGCTCCCAGGGGGCCTGGTGCAGCTGGCTGCGCAGATCACCCCAGAGGCGATGCCCCGGCTCGGGCTCCAGGCTGGCCACCGCCAGATGCAAGCCCTGCAGGCCGCCACTGCGGCGCTCCTCCAACTCCAGCCGATAGGCATCGGCCAGGCCCAGGGCCGCCAGGGGGCGATGGATCTGCTCCTCGGGCAGGCCAAGGTCCAGCAGGGCCGCGAGCAGCATGTTTCCCGCCAGACCGGTGGGCGCATCCAGCAGCGCCAGCGCCATTCAGGCCTCCGCCGCCTCGGGTCGGCCCAGGCGCGGCGCCACCGCAAGCAGCCCTTCCGCTTCCGAGCGCAGCTCACTCTCCCGGGCCCGCAGCCACTGCTCCACCTCGCGCCGGGCGCGCCGCTGTTCCCGTTGAGCCGTGTCCACATCGAGGCCGGAGAGGCCCCAGAGCCGGCCCAACAGGGCCCTGTCATCGGCACCACCGGTGCTCTGCCCGTAGATCAGCTGCTCAGCCACCATGCCGGCCTGCAGCACCCGGCTCCAGCGCCGC
>JBIIQK010000007.1:0-15890 GCA_044342135.1 Cyanobium sp. | reverse complement strand
AGGGGTATTCCCTCGGGGTGGTGATTCGATTCCCCGATCAGTGCGGTCGGTGGTTTTACGTTGTCTCTGAGTTGTGTTGGCGAGCCCTGCAGAGCGTGTCCAGATCTGGGCGCCTGGTGATGCGCAGCCGCCCTGCCGCCCAAAGGCCGTAGGCGGCATCGGCCACTGGGCGCACCAACGGCCAGCGGGTGGGGGCATAGAGCCAGCCCAGGCCGATCAGGGCGTAGGCCCGCTGGAATACGGCCACATCGCGGAGCACCTCACCCTGGGCTGTGATGGCGTGGATCCGGCCCATGGCTTCCCGATAGCTGATGCCGGAGTAGGCGTTCGGGTCGTAGTCGGCGCGGTCGATGTCGACAAAGGCGAGTTTGGGATCGTTGCCGTGACGGGCCCGATCGCGCCGTTGCAACAGGGTGACCTCCCGCACGCAAAGCGGGCAACCGCCGTCATAGAGCAGGGTCAGTTCCAAGGTTCCACTTCCGCCATTCATTTCTTGCGGCAGTAGCCACCACCCACATTCATCCAGCCCTCCAGGCAGGCTTGCCCATTTGTGGGCTGCACGGTGTAGGTCATCAGCCCCAGGGTGCTGCACTTGCCGTTGAGCATGTCGACATAGCCCATCGGGCAGATGCTGCCGATTTTGGGCACCTGGCGCTGGGCCTGGGCTGGCAAGGTCTGCAGGGCCAGGCTTGCCGCCACGGCGGCGGCCAGCACGCTCAACTGGCGGAACGGCGACATCCTGGGGTTCTGCATGTCCTGGGCCGGCAACGACGGAGGGAATTGGACTCACCCATGCTAATCAGCATCGTCTGTTGCCCGGCCCCGGCGGCCGCAGGTCCCGCCCATGCTTCGTCAGACCCTGCAGACCCTCCACGTGGAGACCTCGGGCGAGGGATTCACCGATCTCACGGGTCAGTTGAATGCTGTGGTGGCGGCCAGCGGTCTCCAGCTCGGCTTGCTCAATCTGGTGTGTCTGCACACCTCCTGCAGTCTCACCATCAATGAGAACGCCGACCCCCGGGTGTTGGCTGATCTGGCCGCCCATCTACGGGCCCTGGTGCCGGAGGAGGGCATCCGACCGGTCAGCGGCCGGGGCGAGCTGCGGCCCTACGTCCATGCCGATGAGGGCTCCGACGACATGCCGGCCCATATCCGTACGGCCCTTACCGCCTGCCAGCTCAGCCTCTCCTTTCAGAACGGCCGCCTGCTGCTGGGCACCTGGCAGGCCATCTATTTGTGGGAGCACCGCAGACGGGGCAGCCGCCGGCAGCTGTCGGTGCATCTGCTGGGCAGCTGATTCGGGCCCGCTGGGGCATCGTGAGCTGCATGATCCTTGAACCGATGCCCCAGTCCTGTGCGATTTGTGCGATCCATCAGGATCCTGCATTGCTTCAGGCCTACGAGATTGGTCGCGGGACGCTGTGGTTGCTGCGCCATCACCCCGACCCTGCACCCCTGCCTGGTTGGTTCCTGCTCGACAGCTGCCGCCACCTCGGCGGTCCCGCTGACTTGACGGCTGATGAGGCGTTGGCCTGGGGGCCAGCGGTGCAGTGGGCCAGCGCCCTGGTGCGAGAGCTCACGGGCTGCGACCGGGTGTATGCCATTGCCTTTGGGGAGGGAGCGCACCATCTCCACCTGCACCTGATTCCCCGTTTTGGCTCCGATCCGGCTACGGCTGCCTGGTCCGTAGCGGATCACTACCGGGCTGTGGCAGCGGGGGAGCGGGCTGCAGCTCCCCCGGAGCAGGTGGCGGAGCTGGTGGAGCGGGCCCGAGCGGCCCTTAGGCAGGGCGTGCTGGACGGTCCAGCGCACTCCTGACTGGAGTCGCCCTGGTTTTCCGGTCTGAGGGCTACACAAGCACCGGCAGCTTGGCCGGATCGCTTTGTTGGAAGCGCAGCCGTTCCTGCTCCACATCCACCGTGATCGTGTGGCCACCGGTGAACTGGCCGCCCAGGATCCCCTTGGCGATCGGGGTTTCCAGCTCGCGCTGGATGGCCCGCTTGAGCGGCCGCGCTCCGTACACCGGGTCGTAGCCCACACCGGCCAGCCAGTCGAGGGCATCGGCATTGAGCTGGAGTCCCAGCTTTTTGTCGTCCAGACGCCGGGCCAGTCGCTGCACCTGCAGTTCCACGATCTCGCGCAGTTCCTCCTGCTTGAGGCTGTGGAAGATGATCGATTCATCCAGGCGGTTGAGAAACTCGGGGCGGAAGTGGCCCCGCAGGGCCTCATTCACCCGGGCTTCCATCTCGCCGTGGCGGGCCGGATCGCCGGCCAGATCGAGGATCGAGGCGCTGCCGATGTTGCTGGTGAGGATCAGCACGGTGTTGGTGAAGTCCACCGTGCGGCCCTGGCCATCGGTGACGCGGCCGTCATCGAGGATCTGCAGCATCACGTTGAACACATCGGGGTGGGCCTTCTCCACCTCGTCGAACAGGATTACGGCGTAGGGCCGGCGCCGCACGGCTTCGGTGAGCTGGCCGCCCTCTTCGTAGCCCACGTAGCCCGGAGGGGCTCCGATCAGCCGGCTCACGGCGTGCTTCTCCATGTACTCGCTCATGTCGATGCGCACCATCGACTCCTCGGAGTCGAACAACTGGCTGGCCAGGGCTTTGGAGAGCTCCGTTTTGCCCACGCCGGTGGGGCCGAGGAACAGGAAGCTGGCAATCGGCCGGTTCGGGTCGCTGAGGCCGGCACGGGAGCGTTGGATCGCATCGGCTACCGCGGTCACGGCCTGGCTCTGGCCGATCACGCGGGTGTGCAACTCTTCCTCAAGGTGGAGCAGCTTCTCCATCTCGCTCTGCACCAGCTTGGCCACCGGAATGCCGGTCCACTTGGCGATCACCTCGGCGATGTCGTCCTCGGTGACCTCCTCGCGCAGCAGGGTCTTGTCGCTGCCGCTGGCGTTGAGCTCCTCCTCCTTGGCCGCCAGTTTCTTGTGCAGTTCGGCGAGGGTGCCGTACTCCAGTTCGGCGGCCTTGTTGAGGTCGTAGTTGCGCTTGGCCTGCTCCACCTGCAGCTGCACCTGCTCGATCTCTTCCTTGATTGCGCTGAGCTCATCGATCGAGCCCTTCTCCTGCTGCCACTGGGCATTGAGGGCGCTCTGCTGCTCGCTCAGATCGGCCAGCTCCTTTTCGAGGCGCTCCAGCCGATCCCGGCTGGCGGCGTCGGATTCCCGGCCGAGGGAGAGCTTCTCCATCTCCAGCTGCAGGATGCGGCGATCGAGCTCGTCGATCTGCTCCGGCTTGGAGGTGATCTCCATCTTCAGCCTCGCGGCCGACTCATCCATCAGATCGATGGCCTTGTCGGGCAGGAAGCGATCGGCGATGTAGCGGCTGCTCAGCACCGCTGCCGCCACCAAGGCGTTGTCGGCGATGCGCACGCCGTGGTGCACCTCGTAGCGCTCCTTGAGGCCGCGTAGGATCGAGATGGTGTCCTCCACCGTGGGTTGATCCACGAACACCTGCTGGAAGCGGCGCTCCAGGGCCGGATCCTTCTCGATGTGCTGGCGGTGCTCGTCGAGGGTGGTGGCGCCGATGCAGCGCAGTTCGCCGCGGGCCAGCATCGGCTTGAGCAGGTTGCTGGCATCCATGGCACCGCCGCTGGCGCCGGCTCCCACCACGGTGTGGATCTCGTCGATGAACAGCACGATCTGCCCCTCGGAGGCGGTGACCTCCTTGAGCACGGCCTTGAGCCGCTCCTCGAACTCGCCGCGGTATTTGGCACCGGCGATCAGGGCGCCCATGTCGAGCGACACGAGCTGGCGGTTCTGCAGCGCCTGGGGCACATCGCCATTCACGATGCGCTGGGCCAGGCCCTCCACAATCGCCGTTTTGCCCACACCGGGCTCGCCGATCAGCACCGGGTTGTTCTTGGTGCGGCGGCTGAGGATCTGAATCGTGCGGCGGATCTCCTCATCCCGGCCGATCACCGGATCGAGCTTGCCCTCGCGGGCGGCCTTGGTGAGATCGCGGCCGTACTTCTCCAGGGATTCGTAGGTGCCTTCGGGGTTCTGGTCGGTCACTTTCTGGGATCCGCGAATGGCTTGGACGGCGTCTTTCAGGGTGTCGGCGCTGGCACCCGCCTGGCTGAGCAGCTGCTTGCCACAGCGGTCGTCGATGGCCAGGGCCAGCAGCAGATGTTCGATGGCGATGTAGCTGTCGCCATAGGTGCTTTTCAGGGCATCGGCCTGGTCGAGCACGGTGTTGAGCCCCTTGCCCAGATACACGTTGTCCGGAGGGGCGCTCAGGCTCGGCTGCCCGGTGATCCAGGCGTCGACTTTCTGGTTGAGGGTGCCCAGGTCTACCCCGGCCTTTTCCAGGATCCGGCCCGCCAAACCTTGCTGGGCCAGCAGGGCCGCGAGCAGGTGCTCACTTTCCATCTGCTGCTGGCGCCGTTGCTGGGCCAGTTGCTGGGCGGCCACCACGGAGGCCCAGGCTTTTTCGGTGAAGAGTTCGGCAGTGGGATGCATGGGAACCTCTGGGATCGAGCCGTGGTTCAACGCTATGGGCGCTTTTTCTCCCTGACACCCCGGGAGGCCGAATCAGCCGGGGGTGAGAACCGCCCATCGGCCCAGATCTGACCGCCGGGCTGTGAACGATGGCGCCAATCCGTGGCCTTGCTGGCCATGGGCGGCTAACTGTGCATCAGCTCTCTGATCACGCCATGCGGCGCCATTTCGCTTCGGCCTGTCTCTCCACCGTTCTGCTCGTGGAGCTGCTGTCACCCTTGGGGGCCCTGGCCCGTGGCGGCGGCTTTGCCGGAGGGGGTGGTGGCTTTGGGGGTGGTGCCCGAGGCTTTGGCGGTGGCGGTTACCACTGGTCCGGAGGAGGTGATGGGGGCGTCAACGTGGACCGCAACGTCAACGTGGATCGGAATGTCACCGGCAGCGGCGACTGGCGATCGGGCTACCAGGGCTACCACCCGATGTACGGCCCGGGCACCCGCTCCAGCTTCGACAACGACACGTTCAACCGCCAGGTGAACGTGAACAACAACTTCTACAACCGTTCTTACAACGGCTGGAATGACAACTGGCGCAACGGGGGCTACTGGGGCAACCGCCCCTGGAATACCGGCTGGTATGGCGGTTATGGAGGCTGGGGCTGGTGGGGGGCCAATGCCGCCGCCTGGGGAGTGGCCGGCCTGGCCACCGGTGCGGTGATCGGTGGGCTGGTCAATGCGGCATCGGCGCAACAGTCGCCGGTGTTCCTGGTGCCGAACACCAGCTATCAGCTCAATTACGGCTCGGTAGAAGCGGTGGGCAGCTACGGGGTGAGTTTCCTGTACGCGGTGAACGGCACCCAGCTGTTGGGGGCGGCCAACTGTCAGCAGGGACTGCTGAATGGCCAGATCCCCACGGATGCCGATCAGGCCCAGCTGCTCAATGCTGCCTGCCAGGTGGCCTACGGATCAGGCAGCTGAATCACGCCCGCATCAGGGCCGCAGAGGCGCTGGGGGCAGCCATTGGGGCCGTAGACCGCATCCGCCGGTGAGAGACAGCCCATCGCGTTCTTGGCCTTCACCTGGTCAGGCCGGATCTTCCGGGGCTGCAGCAGGCTCTGGCTGGGCGGCACCACCAGGGGACAGCGATCCCCGCTCAGGGGGTCGGCCTGGGCCGGCCCCATCAGGCTGAGCAGGGATGCCAGAGCACCCGTGGCCAGGGTGCCAAACCAGCCAGTGCGGCGTGGGCATCGCGACGGCATGCCGATTCCAGGGGGCAGACTGGCCCCACTCTGGCGCTCAACCGGGGTTTTGTCGTTGCCCTTGCCTGCTCTGATGGATCCGTTGATTGCACGCCTGGCCACCGAGTCCCGGGAGTTCGACGCCACCAGCAAGGATCTCGAACGCAATTGCTGGCTGGCGGTGCACCGTCATGTGCACGGGGTGCTGCCCAGTGAATACGACATCCGCGAGGTGCCTGAAGAGCTGTACCTGGCCGTTCTGGCCGAGCGTCGCTCCCAGGGGTGACCGGAGCCCTGGTGGGGCGGGATTCGATTCGTTTCCCAATAAAAAACCCCGGCCTGGGCCGGGGTTTTGCACAAGGTGGGAGGGCTGAGGGAGATCAGCCCCGGCTGGCTGATCAGGCCCAACCCTTGGAGGACATGTCTTCGACGTAGGCAGCGACGTCGGCGATGTCACCTTCGCTCAGCTTGCCGCCGAAGGCGGGCATGGCGTTCTTGCCGTTGGTCACCTGGTAAGCAATGGCGGCTTCATGGCCGCTGCTGTAGTTGGCCAGGTAGGCCTCGAGGGCATCCTGCTTGAGGGTGCGCTCGGCGTTCACCACGTTGCCGCCACCCATGTGGCAGGCGGCGCAGTTGGCGGAGAAGATCTGGCCACCGTGGGCCACATCGGCGGCAAAACTCGGAGCTGCACCCAGCACGAGCGCCAGGCAGAGAGCGATCAGGGAGAAGAGACGGCGCATGGGAGGGCGCTTTCAAAGCACGGGCAACCCGCCAAAATTAAGGCGTGATCGGTGCGGGTGTGACCCCTGCCGGCCAGGTTCGCAACATTTGCCACATACGCCCGTTCTGGGGGCTCCAGCTCAGCGCCGAGCGGGGTCCGCTTCAGGCGCCAGAACCGTGATTTCGCCCGTCATGCCGGCGGCCCGGTGGGGGTCGCACCAGATGGCGTAGCGGCCGGGGCTGTCGAAGGTCTGTTCCCAGCTCTCGCCCACCCCAAAACTCAGGGGTTCGTGACTCCACTCCGGATGGCCCGCCACGATCAGGTTGTGGGGGCCCAGGCCCCCCACCTCAAACCGGACCCGTTCGCCGGCGGTGATCGTCAGCCGCTCCGGCTGGAACACCAGAAATCCCTCCTCGCTGCCGAGCAGCATCCGGGTTGGGGTGCTGGGGGCTTGCGGTGTTGGGGTCTGGGCTAGCGCCGGTGGGGGCAAGGCCGGTGGCAGCAGGCCCGTGAGCACGCCCAGGAGCACTAGCACGCCGGCCAGCCCCCCCACCAGCCTGGCTCGACTCATCGTTTCGGCAGGCCGCGGTGGGGTAGCCCCGCCGTTTCGAACACGGCCGCGAGGGTGGGGGCGTGGCTCACCAGGCCGAAGCGCTCGGGGGGGCTCACAGGGTCGTGCACGAAATGGCGCTGGCGAATGGAGAAGCGATCCCAGGCATTCACCTCGATCCGCAGCAGCTTGATCAGGGCCTCAATCAGCCAGCCCCGCAGGTCCAGGCCCAGGGGCGGGCGCCAGCTGCGGCGCCACTGGCAGAGCTGGGTCACGGTGTCATTCACGCCGATCGCCGGCTGGCCCAGCACCAGCCTGCGCAGCTGGCCCTGGCCGGGTTCGGGATTGGCCTGATGGGGGTGGGTGGCCAGGTGCACGCACACCCGGGCGATGTCGGCGGCGTGGATGAAATGGAAGCTGGCATCGGCCCGCAGCCACTTCGCCAGCCACAGCCAGCGGCAGGCCTCACCCAGCCCGGCCGTGAGGTAGCTGGTGGGGAAGGGGCCTTGCCCGTCCACCCGGCCGCCGAACACCAGGGTTGGAAACACGGCCACGATCTTGGCCGCCAGGGCGTGGCTCTCGAGCTGCTGCAGGCAGAGGGCTTTGGTCTGGATGTACTCGGTGCCCTCGCTGAGGGCTTCCGGCAGCAGCTGCAACTGGCGGTCGAGCACCGAGGCGGTGGAGAAATAGATCACCTGCTCCAGCCACTCCGGACTGGTGAAGGCCAACAGTTGCTTCACGGCCTCCACATTCACCTGCCTGGCCCGCACCGGATCCCCCCAGGCGGTGGCGGTGTGGATCAGCCGGGTGGCTGTGGCAATCGCACCGGCATGGGCGGTGAGGTCGCGCAGGTCGGCCACCAGCAGGGTGATGCGGGGATCGTCGGCCGGCACGGCCGTGAGCTTGGCCGGGTCCCGCAGCAGCAGCAGCAGCTCGGCGTCGGTTTCCCGGTACAGCTGGGCGGCAATGTGCTGCCCCACGCAGCCGGAAGCCCCGGTGATCAGGATCCGGGCTTTCCTGGCTGGTGTGGCTGGTGGGGCCCCCGTGCTCAAGCCGCGGCTCCGAGGCGCTCCATCACGCTCTTGCCGGCCTCAAAGAAGGCGCGGCCATTCTCTTCCGGTGTGCCCGGCAGGATGCCGTGGCCCAGGTTGAGGATGTGCTTCCGGCCGCGGGCCTTGCGCACGGTGTCGTCGATGCGGTCGCGGATGGCCTCAGGGGTGCCGAACAGCAGGCCGGGATCCACATTGCCCTGCACGCCCACGTGCTCCGGCAGGCGGGCCAGACCCTCGGCCATGTCCACGGTCCAGTCGAGGGACACGATGTCGACCCCCGTGCGGGCCATGCGCTCCAGAACCCCGGCGCTGCCGGAGATGTACAGGATGAAGGGGGTGTCGGGGTGGGTCTGCTTGACCAGGTCCACCACCTTCTTCTGATATGGGGCCGCAAAGGTGTCGTAATCCATGGGGCTGAGCTGTCCGGCCCAGGAATCGAACATCTGCACCACCTGGGCGCCGGAATCGATCTGATAGCGCAGGTAGGCGGCGATCGACTCGGCGAAGTGATCGAGCAGCTTGTGCAGCAGGGCGGGCTCGCGGAAGGCCATCGCCTTGATCACCGCGTAGTTCTTGGAGCTCTTGCCCTCCACCACATAGGCGGCCAGGGTCCAGGGGGCGCCCACGAAGCCAAGCACGGCGGCCTCGTTGCCCACCGACTGGCGCAGGCGGGTGAGCACCTCGCCCACAAACGGCATGGTTTCGGCCGGCTGCAGGGGGCGCAGCGCCTCCACCTGGGCCATGCTGCGGATCGGGTCCTGGATCAGGGGCCCTTGGCTCTCGACGATGTCGAAGTCGATGCCCATGCCGGGCAGCGGCGTGAGGATGTCGGAGAACAGGATCACGCCATCGGGCTTGAAGGCGTGGAAGGGCTGCATCGAGATCTCATAGGAGAGATCGGGGTTTTCGGAGCGCTCCCGGAAGCCGGGGTGGCGATCACGCAGGTCGCGGTACACCTTCATGTAGCGACCGGCCTGGCGCATCATCCACACCGGCGGCCGCTCCACCTGCTCACCTCGGGCGGCGCGCAGCAGCAGGGGGGCGGTTCCGGTCATGGGGGCAAGCAGAGCGAAGCGCGAACTTACCCGAGCAGGCGACCGCTTTCGGCGGCTTCGTCACAGGTGTCCTCATCCCGTTCCTGGCTCCGCTTTTCATCCCGGCGGAACACCAGCACCGACAGGGGGGGCAGACAGAGATCCAGGGAGTTCTCGTAGCCGTGGATGCCCCACGCGTCGGTGAACTTGCCGCCCAGGTTGCCCAGGTTGCTGCCGCCGTAGCGCTCGGCATCGGTGTTGAAGGCCTCCTCGTAGAAGCCCTCCAGCGGCACGCCCACGCGGTAATGGGAATGGCTCTGGGGCGTGAAGTTGGCCACCACCACGAGCCAACGGCCGGTGGCACTTTCGCGGCGCATGAAACTGATGATCGAGTGCCGGTTGTCGTTGCAGTCGATCCACTGGAAGCCGAACTCACTGAAGTCGTCGCCCCAGAGGGCGCGCTCCGATTTGTAGAAGACGTTGAGGTCGTCCACCAGGCGCTGCAGTCCCTGGTGGGCGTCGTATTGCAGCAGGTCCCACTGCAGATCCCCCCACACGTTCCATTCGGCCCGCTGGCCGAACTCCATCCCCATGAAGATCGTCTTCTTGCCGGGGTGGGTCCACATGTAGGCCAGCAGGGCTCGCACGTTGGCGAATTTCTGCCAGTCGTCACCGGGCATCTTGTGGAGCAGGTTGCTCTTGCCGTGCACCACCTCGTCGTGGCTCAGCGCCAGCATGAAGTTCTCGGTGAAGGCGTACCAGATGGAGAAGGTGACGTTGTTCTGATGGAACTGGCGGAACCAAGGATCCAGCTCGAAGTAATCGAGCATGTCGTGCATCCAGCCCATGTTCCACTTTAGGTTGAACCCGAGGCCGCCGATGTTGGTGGGCTGGGTGACCATCGGCCAGGTGGTGGATTCCTCGGCGATCGAGAGGGCACCGGGGAAATGCTCAAACAGGACGTGGTTGGCCTGTTGCAGAAAGCGCACCGCCTCGGTGTTCTCGCGGCCACCGTGTTCATTGGGGAGCCATTCCCCATCGGGGCGCAGGTAGTCGCGGTAGAGCATCGAGGCCACCGCGTCGACGCGGATGCCGTCGATGTGGAACTGCTCAAACCAGAACACCAGGTTCGCCACCAGGAAGTTGCGAACTTCATTGCGGCTGTAGTTGAAGATCAGCGTGCCCCATTCCTTGTGCTCGCCGATGCGCGGATCGGCGTGCTCGTAGACATGGGCGCCATCGAAGAAGGCCAGGCCGTGGGCGTCCTTGGGGAAGTGGCCGGGCACCCAGTCGAGGATCACGCCGATGCCTTCGGCATGGCAGCGATCCACGAAGGCGCGGAATTCATCCGGGGTGCCAAAGCGACTGGTGGGGGCATACCAACCGGTCACCTGGTACCCCCAGGAGCCATCGAAGGGATGCTCCGAGATGGGCATCAGCTCGATGTGGGTGAAGCCCCGGGCCTTCACGTAGGGAATCACCCGATCGGCCAGTTCCGGATAGGTGAGCAGGCGTGCCCCGGGCTTGAGATCGGCGGCGGGGACCGGCGGACGCGGCGTGCCGTCGGCTTCGATGTAGGGCTGGTCGGCAGCGGCGTGCATCCAGCTGCCCAGGTGCATCTCGTACACCGCCACCGGTTGATCCAGGGGGTTGCGGCTGTCCCGCTCGGCCATCCAGGCCCCATCGGCCCAGGGGTGCCCGGAGGGGGCTTCCACGATCGAGCCGTTGTTGGGTCGGACTTCGTGGCGGAAGCCGTAGGGATCGGCCTTCTGGTAGCAGTGGCCGTTCTGGGCCCGCACCTCGTATTTGTAGATCTCACCGGGCTTCAACCCCGGGATGAACAGCTCCCAGGAGCCCCCCACCCGCGATTGCATCGGGTGATGGCGGCCATCCCAGCTGTTGAAGTTGCCGAGCACCGCCACGCTGCGTGCGTTGGGCGCCCAGAGGCAGAACTGCACGCCACGGATGCCGTTGTGCTCCACCACGTGGGCCCCCATCCGGCGCCAGATGTGGTGGTGGTTGCCCTCGGCGAACAGCAACCGGTCGAGCTCGCCCATCCACTCGTGGCGGAACGCCCAGGGATCGTGCTGGACATGCTCAATGCCGCCGCGGAGCACCCGCACCTGATAGCCAGTGCCGGGGTCGTGGCCGAGTTCCGTTTCGAAGATCCAGGGATGGTTGGGGGTGGCCATCGCCACGCTGCGCCCATCCACCAGCAGCTCAACGCGCTCGGCTTCCGGCATCCAGATCCGCACCACCCAGCTGCCGTTCTCCAGCGGTTGGGGGCCGAGCAGGGCGAAGGGGTGGTCGTGACGACACTCGGCCAGCCTCTGGGCGTCCTGCACCATCCAGTCAAGGCTGAGCAAGGACATGAACCACCAGCAGTCGCGCCGCGAGCTTAGGCGGCTTTTCCCTCAGCGCACCGGCTTGGGAGCGATTGGGTCGCTGGGGAAATCCACACCGATGATCTCGTTGCTGCTGTTGAGGATCACGTAGAGAGAATCACTCAGGCGGTTGAATTCCGTGTTGACCAACACGAGGCGTTGATCGGCGTTGCTCTCGGCCTCCACCGCCCGGCGTATCCGCACGAACTCGCCCGTCTGCCGTTGGAGTTGTTGCCAGCGAGCCTGCAGGGTGGAGGCCCCGATCTCCTTCTGCAGCGGCAGGCTCAGGTAGCTGCGGGCTGAGATGAAGTGTCCGGCGCTCAAGGCCATCACAAACCTGCGGGCCACCAGGCTGGGGGCCTCGTCCGTGAGATCGAGGTGGTAGCCGCTGAGTTTGCCCTCGGGATTGAGCACGAGGAAGAGATCCTGCTGGCCCCGGCTGGTGACGATGCTGGCTTCCACGGTGGTGTTGCGCAGCCCGCTCTGCACACTCAACAGGGTCCACTTCAGCAGTTTGGGCTGGGTCTTCATGGTGGTGGCCACCATCGAAGGGCTGCTCACCGCCTGGAGTTCCGGTGAAAACTGGCTGTAACGCAGGTTGGCGTCACCATTTTTCACCGCCTCGAGAATGCGGGTGGCGGCAGCACGGGCCTGTTCCACGCTCAGGGCGGGAAGGGTCTCGGTGCTGCTGGGAGCCTGGGCCCAGGCCGCCGTTCCCAGGGCCCCAGGGGCGACCCCCATGCCGCCGCTGAGTCCGGTGGCCAGAGCAAGCAGGAGGGCGGAGCGCAGGGGGCGCATCGGCATCAGGGGGACGGGGAAGGTCGGCTCAGTTTGCCCCAAGTTCCCCGGGCAGGAGAGGCCGGAGCTCCAATTCGGCTCCGTTCAGATCCAGCTCGAGGGTGATCACCCGGTGCCGGGGCCCGGCCGGTCCGGCGGGGAGGGTGCCATCCCCTGGGTTCACGGCAATCTGGGGCCAGGCGGATCCCGCCAGGGACACCCGCAGCCGGTCGCCGGTCTCCAGGCTGGCCCGCAGGGGTTGGAGTTCCAGGGCCACGCTGCTGTGTTGACCCGGTTGCCCCTGAAAGCGCCCCACCCCGGTGGACAGCTGCTCCACCACTCCAGTGGGCTGCACCCGCGACAGGGCCGCCCAGACATCGAAGCTGGGCTGGTCTGCCCCCACGCTGATCCGCAGCTGGGGCAGGCCTTCCAGGGTAAGGGGACTGTCGAGCGGGGGGCTGCTGAAACAGGCCACGTCACTGCGGCGATCGGTGGCCTGTCGATCGCAGGGCCTGGGGTCCAGCCCCAGGTGTCCACCCTGGGCGGGAACGGGCCGCCACGGATCGTGCACCAGGGTCACCCCGCCTGATCCAGCGCGGTTGGCTTGCAGGGCGCCCTCTTCCGCATCGATCGCGGCCAATCCCCCACTGGTCAGCCCCCAGACCCGGGGGCCGGCCGGGCCTTCGGGGGCCTGCCAGCGCCGGTTGATGCCATCCTCCAGCAGCACGGGTTCGCTGAGCTCAGCCGCGGCGGGTTGACCCTGGAGGTGGTGGCGGAAAAAGGCCAGTTGCAGCCGATCGAGCCCGCCTTGCCAATCCAGGTGGGTCCAGGCGCCGATCCGCAGCAGGGGCTGGCCGCCGGCGCCGCGCGACTGGCTCCACAGATCCAGGATCCCGCCCAGGTGGGGGTCGTACCAGCCGCCGATCAGCAGCATGGGGCGCCGCAGCAGGTCCGCCGGCGGCCGATGCTGAACCCAGTCGTCTGCGGTTTCTGGCGCCCGTTGCAGCCAGCGGTAGGCCATGCCTTCGGGGTCGAGGCGCTCCAGCAGGCCGAGCCCATCGTGGAGAAAACTGCCGCTCTCGAGGCTGCGGCGAATGGTCTGCCAGCCGGCTTCGTCGCCCCGCCGTTGGCAGCGCTGGGCTGCCAGTTGCAACCCCCAGCCCACGCCAAGCGCCCACCAGTGGGCTCCCCCCTCGCTGGCCCAGTGCCGCCGCTCATCGAGTCCGGCCATGGCTGGGGCCAGGCAGTCAGGGATGGCCTGGGGATCGTCGCTGAGCAGTTGGGTCAGCCCCTGGTAGGAGAAGCCGTAGCAGCCCACCGCCCCCGTGCTGCCCTCCAGCGTGCGGGCCCAGCGGATGGTGTCGGCCCCGTCGGCGGCCTCCTGCTCGAAACCCCGGAACTCCCCTTCGGAGTCGCCGCGACCGCGCACGTCCTGCACCACCACCAGGAAGCCGTGGGAGGCGTACCAGCTGGGATGGGCATAGGTGACGGTGGAGGCGATCGCCCTGCCGTATGGCTGACGCATGAGCAGGACGGGCCAGGGGCCATCGCCCTCGGGGGTCCAGATGCGACAGGCCAGCCGGATGCCATCGCGGCAGGGCATCGCCGCATCGCGCCAGTGCACGGCGCCGGGCCCAGGGGGGGAGGGGCGCACTCAGCGCACGTCAGGACAGTGGAGGCCCACCACATAGGTGGTCAGCACCTCGGCATCCATCGGGCTGAGGTTTTCCTGGCGGGCGATCTGGGCGACCGCTTGCGGAGAGGTGGCCGAGAACCCCTCGGCGTTGAAGCCCCGCAGCTGGCTGCACAGGGCCTGGGCCCGGGCCGGGTTCTGTTTGACGGATTCCAGCAGCTGCGACTGGGCCCACACCGGCGCGGGGGCGGAACCCAGGCCGGCCAGGACACCGCCGCTGAAAGCCAGCAGTGCCAGCAGCCTGTTGACCATTGGCGGGGGGAAGGGGTGGAGGATCGCCATGGGGACACCCCAGATCTCTCCATTTCAGTCACCCGTTGTGCGGGGGTGCGGGCCCCCTGGATCAGTTTGTGGGGCGGCGTTGCGCCCGCCGGATCCAGCTCTGCAGGGTCGTGAGGTCCAGCAACGGTGCGGCCATGCCGGTGAGGTTGCGTTGCAGCCGGCCCATCTGCACCAGGAGCCGGTGGGGATCGGCGTGGGCCAGCCCTGCGCTGGTGGCGATGCCCGCATAGAGGAGCAGGGCTGCTTCCGCTGGTTCGAGCCCCACCTCCACCACCAGTCGGGCCTGGCCCCTCAACTTGATCAGCCGGGCCTCGCTGGCCCCGCCGCTCCCTCCCAGCCGCCGCAGCTGGGCGTCGTCGAGACCGGCCAGCTGGGCCCAGCTGGCAATGCCAGCGCCCTCGAGTTGGCGTTGCTCCCGCTCAAAGTGGGACGGAAGCTGCCACATGCTCAGGGCTGCAGCTCCACGGCCCCGGTGGCCAGGCTGCGGGTGGCTTCCGCCAGCACCACGGGTCGGCTCAGGCCGGGCCCGACCGCCTCCACCCGGCGCAGGCGGACGTGCACCAGGCCATCGGCGCTGCTGCGGCCCCCTCCCCGGAGGTTGGCGGCCACCTGTTGCACCGTCGGCGCCGCCGCCGCTTCAGCCAGCTCGGCGGGTGCCGCCGCTACCACTAGATCGCTGCCGTTGTCGTACACGATCGGCACGCTGATGGCGCCATCCAGCTGCACCCGGGGGGTGTAGCTGATGGCAAAGGCCAGGCAGGAGATGGCTAGCAAGGCCGTGAAACTGGTGACCCCCACCAGGCGGAAGCGGATTCCCCAGCGGCTCAGGTAACCAACCACGGTGGCCAGGGCCAGCACCCCGCTGGCGGCCCCCAGCCATTGGCCCGCAATCAGCAGGATCGGATCAGCGCCCATGGGGTCTGGAGTCGTCGCGTCAAGGCCTTTATATTGCGCCGGACGCAGGCGGTGGCAGCCCAGGGAATGGCGGTGTTGCCAGAGCAGGAACCCGGGCCGCCCCTCCCTCCGCAGCGCCATTCCCCCCTGAGAACCTCCCCGGCCTCTCCCCTGGTGCGGGTGCTGGGGGGCCTGGCCCTTGCAGGTGGCACAACGGTTCTGGGGGTGTGGGCCGGGGACCAGGCCCTGCGCCGTGCCTATCAGCATTGGAAGCCCCGGCTGGAGCAACCCCTCACCAGGGTGTTGGGCCATCCCGTCCGCCTGGGGGCCTATCAGGGTTTGGGTTGGGGTGGCCTCCAGTTGGGCCCCACCCACATTGGCCCTGGCCCCACCGAAGGATCCAGGGTCTCCATTCGGTCCGTGGCGGTGAGCCTGGATCCGCTGGCCAGCCTGCGCCAACGGCTGCCCGTGCTGCAGGTGAGCCTCGCGGGTGTCCGGGCTGAGCTGAAACCCAATGCCCAGGGCCAGTTATGGGTTCTCGGCCGCCTGCCCGCCGGCGCCCGGCCGCCGCGGTTGGATGTGCGGATGCGGCTGGCCGATCCGGGCCTGGTGACCCTGGCGCCTGCGGGCGAGACGTTTCGGCTCTCGGCACGCCTTGGCCTGCGCCTCCACCGCGGCCAGCTGGAGCTGGACGGTCGCCTCCGCCCCCTCCAGGGGACCGGTTTGATGGCCGTGCGGCTGGAGGGCAATTGGAAGAGCCAGCAATGGCTTGGTCGCCTGCGCAGTGAGGCCTTTTCGCTCAGCTCCCTCCAGGGCCTGCTG
>JBIIQK010000151.1:0-4748 GCA_044342135.1 Cyanobium sp. | reverse complement strand
TCCACGGTGCTGTGGGTGTCAAAGATCTGGATGCGGCCGATGGAGCGACCGTTCAGACCGGCCTCGTTGGCAATGGCACCCACGATGTTGCCGGGCTTGATCCGGTCGCGCCAGCCCACTTCCACCCGGAAGCGCTCCATGTGATCTTCCGGCGGGCCCATGGGGCGCTCGCCCCGGGGACCCCGATCCGAATCGCGACCGATCTCGCGTCCCCGGCCCCGCTCGCGGCCAAAGTCGCGGCCCCCATCCCGTCCGCCGTCCCGGCCAGGACCGTTCTGGCGCACCTGCTGGAAGTTCTCCTCGCCCTGCAGGAGCAGCGGCTTGCCCGCCAGGCTGAGTTCCAGGGCGGCGAGGGCCAGTTGGTCCGGGCTTGAGCCCAGTTCCTGGGCCACCCGCTGCAGGATCTCGCTGAGCAGGGCCCGCTCCTGCTCGCTGCTGGCCGGCGTCTGCAGGCAGCCGGTGAGCCGGGTGCGCATCCGGTCGAGTCGGTTCTGGTTGATGGTGGCGTTGCTGGGCACATCCATCTCTTCGATCGGTTTGCCCACCGCCCGCTCCAGGCCACCCAGGAAGCGCCGCTCCCTCGGGGTGAGAAACAGGATGGCGTCGCCGCTACGGCCCGCCCGCCCCGTGCGGCCGATCCGGTGCACGTAGGCCTCGGAATCGAAGGGGATGTCGTAGTTGATCACCAGGCCGATCCGGTCCACATCGAGGCCGCGGGCGGCCACGTCGGTGGCCACCAGCACGTCCACCTGGCCACTCTTGAGCCGTTCGATCGTGCGTTCCCGCTGGGCCTGGGGCACATCGCCATTGAGCACTGCCACGTCGTAGCCATGCTGTTCAAGGGATTCCGCCACCGTGATGGTGATCGCCTTGGTGCGGGCAAAGATGATCACCCCTTCGCTGGTCTCGGCCTCGAGCACCCGCTCCAGAGCGGACAACTTATGGGGGGCGTGCACCATCAGGAAGCGCTGACGGATGCGGCTGGCGTCGGCAGCCTTCTGCTTGATCGTGACCTCAGCCGGGGAGTTGAGGTATTTCTGGGAAATGCGACGAATCTCGGCCGGCATGGTGGCTGAGAACAACACAACCTGACGTTGTTGGGGAAGTTGCTCGAGCACCCATTCGACGTCGTCGATGAAGCCCATGCGCAGCATTTCATCGGCCTCGTCGAGCACGAGGGCCCGCAGGTTGGAGAGGTCGAGGGTGCCCTGGCGCATGTGGTCCATCACCCGGCCAGGGGTGCCCACCACGATCTGAACACCGCGCTTGAGCTGGTGAATCTGGTCGCGGAAATCGGCGCCGCCGTAGATCGCCAGGGTGCGCACGCCGCTCAGGTGGGTGGCATAGCTGTTGAAGGCGTCGGCCACCTGCAGGGCCAGTTCCCGGGTTGGGGCCAGCACCAGAACCTGGGGCTTGCGCTCCTGGGGGTCGAGGGCAGCCAGCATCGGCAGGGCGAAGGCGGCTGTCTTGCCGGTGCCCGTCTGGGCCTGGCCCACCAGGTCGCGGCCCAGCATCAGCTCGGGGATGGCGGCCTTCTGGATCGGGGAGGGCTCCTGGTAGCCGATGGCCTCGAGGGCTTTCAGGAGTTCGGGTCCGAAGCCGAAGCGGGCAAAGCCCTGGGCACCTGAGGGCTCGGGCGAGGGGGTGGCGTCGGAAGCGGCCTGGGGGTCACGCCCAGACGTGGCTTCAGCAGCCGGGGTGGCTTCGACGGGCGCGTTGATTTCGACGGAGCAGGTGAAACTGCCGCCGTTGGAAAGTTCGGTCACTGGATTCAATTTGGCCTGGTTGGAGTCCTTGAACGCAGGCCGGCAGAAACCCAATGGAGACAAGAAGGCTGAAGGAATGGGATGAGGCTGGTCAGCTGGAGGCTGCGCTGCCGGTCCCGATCTTCAGTGGCTCTCGCCTGCACTTAACAAAACTGCCCTGCCCTTGAAAAAGGCTGAACCAAAACTTTATCACCAGCGCTGACGCCGCCTCAGAGCCTGCCGAAGTCGTCGGCCAGGCGTTCGATGTCGCTTTCACTGAGCCAATCGCCCCGCTGCACCTCGACGATCTCGAGATCGTCGCTGCCCCCCTGGGCCCGATGGATCGCGCCTTGCGGGATGAACACCGTGGTGCCTGGCACCGCAGCCGTCCTGACCTCGGCCACCTGCAGCTCCCCTGAGCCCGCCACCACCACCCAGTGTTCGCAGCGGTGCTGGTGACGCTGCAGGCTCAGTCGCCGGCCGCTGCGGATCAGCAGCCGTTTCACCTGGTAGTGGTCGCCGCTGGTCAGGGTCTCGAACCAGCCCCAGGGGCGTTCCACCCGGCCAGCGGGGTTGGGGGGCTCAGGAAGGGTCACGGCGTCAGGCTGGCGCTGCCGGCCGCAGCATGCAAGGGGTGATCAGCCGTGCCTGCTGCCGGGCCCGGGTGAGGGCGGTGTAGAGCAGGCGCCGCTGGGGCCGGCCCGTGTCGGGCATCAGCACCCACACCTCATCGGCCTCGCTGCCCTGGGCCTTGTGCACGGTGAGGGCCAGGGCCGGTTCCGCATCCGGGAGTTGGGCCGGATGGATCCAGAGCGGTTCGGGTTGGCCCGGAGCGCTGAACAGCAGCCGGCGCTCCCCGCCGGACGTGCCAGGGCGCTCCATCACCAGGCCCACGTCGCCGTTGGCCAGCCCCAGCTCCACCAGGTTGTGGCGGCACAACACCGGGGTCCCCACCGGCCAGTGCTGGGCTGGGCGGCTGGCCGCTTCCCCCAGCAGGGCCTGGTGGATGGCCTCCACTCCCCAGCGGCCGCGGCGCAGGGGGGTGAGCACCAGGCAGGCCTCGAGCCTCGCCAGGAGGGCGGCCGCCGCGGTGGGGTCGTCCGGCGGGCAATCCCGGCCGCTCTGCTCCAGCTGCTGCTGGTGCTGCCGCAGCCGTTCCAACAGGGCAGCAGGCAGGCTGCGCGGCGGAGCCTGCAGCCAGCGCAGGTTGGCGTCGGCTGGCAGCGGCTCCAGCAGGGAGGGCAGCAAGGTTTCGAGGGGGGCGTTGCTGGCCCGCAGGGCAGCGGCCACGGCGGCGATGGCCCCGTTGTTGCGGTAGGTGGTGCGCAGGCCGATGGCGGCGTCCCCCAGGGCCTGGCGGCGCTCGGGGGCCTGGAGGTCCAGCAGCACGGGGCCCGGGCCCACCGGCGGCAGCTGGGCCGCGTCGCCCACCAGCACCAGCCGGCAGTCCTGGGGCAGGGCATCGAGCAGGGCCTCCATCAAGGGCAGATCCACCATCGAGACCTCGTCCACCACCAGCAGGTCCAGGGCCAGGGGATGGTGGCGGTTGCGGCCAAACCGCTCGCCACGGCTCTCCAGCAGCCGGTGCAGGGTGCTGCAGGGCAGTTGCAGGTCGGCGCTGGCCAGGGCGGCCCGCAGTCGGGCGGCGGCCTTGCCGGTGGGGGCGGCCAGGTGGATGCGGCTGCCCGGTTGCTGGGCCTGCACCGCGGCCAGCATGCGCGCCACGGTGCTGGTCTTGCCGGTGCCCGGCCCCCCTTCCAGCAGCACCAGGCCGTACCGCAGCACGGCGCGCACCGCCCGTTGCTGGTCGGGATCCAGGCCGTCGTCGGGGACGGCCCCCCCCGCGGGCTGCAGCGGCCGCTGGGCCCGGGCGATCAGGGCCTGCAGCACCCCTTCCCGCTGGCGCTGCCAGCGGCGCCACAGCAGCCGATCGCCTTCCAAAACCAGGGGGCCGTCGGGCTCGGCGCTGAGGGGAGAGGCGGCCAGGGCGCGGCGATGGCGGTCGCTGGGCACCGGGATCTCCAGCTGGCCTTCCGCCAGGGCCACGGCCAGGGCTTCGATCAGCTCCCCCACCAGGGGGTCGGGGTCGGCGCCGTGCAGCCGCGGCAGGGCTTCACCCAGGGCTGCTGCCAGGGCCTGCAGCCAGGCGGGTTGGTCCGTGGGTTGGCGGGCGTTCATGGGGGGGCTCCCAGGGCCTGGTCGAGCTCCAGCAGCCGGGCCAGGGGGGGCTGCTCGAGGAACATCCCGGGCACCGCCCCGCCCGTGGCAGCGGCTGGCAGCGGGCCTGGAACGCCACGCATAAACACGTATACGTAGCCGCCCAGGTGCTGCGCCGGGCGGTAGCCGGGCAGGCGCCAGCGCAGGTAGCGGTGCAGGGCCACCAGATAGAGGTGGGCCTGCAGGGGGTAGTGGTTGGCGGCCATCAGCTCGGCCATGGCTGGCGGGGCGTAGTGCCGGGGACCACAGTGCAGCGGTTGGCCCTGGCCGTCCCGCTCGCCCAGCCAGTTGCTCTTCCAGTCGGCCACCCACCAGCGCTCGCCGTGGCGGAACACCAGGTCGATGGAGCCGGTGAGGAAGCCCCGGCTGGTCACGTCCAGCTGGGCCAGCCGCCCGGCGTAGTCGGCCCCGAACCAGCCGTCCGGATGGGCGGCAAAGGGGCCGGCCAGGGCCCTGGCCCGAACCAGGCCCAGGGGCAGGTCGAAATTCATTTCATTGAGGCGCTGCTCGGGCGCCAGCTGGGCCAGCTGGAAGCCCCCCAACGCCCCGCCCAGGGGGGTCTGGCGCATCTGCTCCAGCCCCAGCAGCACCGCCGGCAGATGGGTCTCGGCGATGCCGGCCCGCTGCAGCTCGCGGGCGCAGAGGTCGGCCTGGGCCGCCACCGGTTGGCGGTAGTCGAGCTGCTCCAGGATCCGGTGCAGACAATCCCCGGCCTGGGCGCCCCGGGGGAAGGTGGCCAGGGGGCCATCGGCGGGCCACGGCTGAGGGCCGTCGTCAGGCCCGGCT
>JBIIQK010000006.1:0-16093 GCA_044342135.1 Cyanobium sp. | reverse complement strand
CTCGGGTCGGCCCGCCCCAGCCGGGGCAACTCCACCTGCAGCAGCCGCTGGCGCTGGGCCTCGCTCACCACCAAGGCCAGTGGGCATTCGCTCAGGGCCAGGGGCACCAGCAGGCTGATCCACCAACTGGGTTCGCAGCCCGGAGCCAGCCGGACCAGGGTGTGGTCGCTGCGGCGCAGGCTGCGGGCGACCAGCCGGCTGAGGCTCAGGTGGTGGGGCCAGGGTTCGCCACCCTCACGCTCCAGCAGCGCCTTGAGTTGCTGGTGGGCGCGGGCTTCGAGCATTCCCAGGCGACCAACGGACCCAAATCGTAGGAAGCTGGCTCCATGGCCCCTTCGCCCCGATGACGTCCGTGTCCGTGCCCTCGCCCCCGGCGTCTGATGGCCCTGCGGAGGCCTTCCGCCCGACGGGCCCTTGGTGTCAGCGACCCGTGGGGATTGTGGGTCTGGGCCTGATCGGGGGTTCCCTGGGCCTGGATCTGCGGCACTTGGGCGTGGAGGTGCGCGCCCTGGTGCATCGCGAGGCCACCGCCGAGCGCGCCCGCCAGCGGGGATTGGCCACCGTGGTCAGCACCGACCCTGCCGTGTTGGCTCCCTGTGGCTTGGTGGTGTTGGCGCTCCCCCTCGATCGCCTGCTGGCGCCGGCTGCCGAATTGGTGGCGGCCTTGCCGCCGCAGGCAGTCGTGACCGACGTGGGGTCGGTCAAGGCCCCGGTGCTGGCCCGCTGGTCGGCTCTGGTGCCCCGATTCGTGGCGAGCCATCCCATGGCTGGCACCGCCGAGGCTGGGGTGGACGCCGGCCAGCGGGGGCTGTTTCGGGGCAGGCCCTGGGTGGCCACTCCCCATCCAGCCACCGATCCGGAGGCCCTGCAGGTGGTGCGGGGCCTGGCCGAGGCCGTGGGGGCCGTGTGGCTCTGCTGCGAGCCGGAGGCCCATGACCAGGCCGTGGCGCTGATTTCCCACCTGCCGGTGCTGGTGGGCGCGGCCCTGCTTCAGGCGGCCGCCGGGGCTGAAGGCGATCCCGCCCTGGTGCGCCGGCTGGCCTCCAGTGGCTTTGCCGACACCACCCGCGTGGGCGGGGGCAATCCGGAGCTGGGCACCCTGATGGCCCGCTGCAACCGTTCCGCCGTGCTGGCGGCCTTGGCCGAGTACCGCCGGGCCCTCGACCAGCTCGAGGCCCGGGTGCAGGACTCGGACTGGGCCGCGCTCCAGCAGACGCTCCAGGCTTGCCAGGAGCTGAGGCCCGAGTTTCTCTAGGCCAGCTCCAGGGCCTGTCCGCGGCTCGCCAGCACCTGACGGCTGGCCATCAAGGCCGAGAGACTCACCCCGGCGGTGCCTTCACCGGGGTAAATCCCATCGCCGCAGATCCACAGCCCAGGCAGGGGAGTTCGGCTGGCCAGACCGAAGGGGCCGAACCGGCTGGGGTGTTGTCCCTGGCCGCCCACGTACCCGAAGGGGCGGCCGGTCCAGCGTTCAAAGCCCCGGGGGGTGGCGGTTTCGCAATGCAGCCAGGGGTTTTTCGGCAGCTGCAGCAGGCTTTGCAGTCCCCGTTCCATGCCGGCCTGGACGTCGGCCTTGCGGGCGGCGTAGGCCTCCGGGCTGAGACCGAACCAGGGCTGGGCCTCGGTGAACACACTGGCGATCACGGTGGCCTCGCCGCGGGGTGCCCGGCCATCCCCGTCCCGGCTCACGGACACGAACAGGGACCCGGGGTCGTCCCAGGCCCGTTGCAGGTGGGCAGGGCACTCGGGCGGTAGGTCGTTGCGGGCCACGGCCCCGTACAGCACCAGGGCGCCGGAGGGTTCGTTCAGGTCGTGGAGGCGCCGCCGGTAGCCCTCGGGAATGGCCGGCCCCAGCAGGCTGGGCAGGGTCTGGGGGGGCAGGGCCAGCACCACATCCCGGCCGTGCAGGGCAAAGGGGCGATCACCGGGCCCGATGCCCTCCACCCGCCAGCCAGGCCCCCCCGCTCCAGCTGGGCCAGGCTCCTGCCGCAGGGCGGTGACCCGGTGGCGGGTCAGCAGCTGGCCACCGGCCTGGCGCAGCCCCTGCTCGAGTGCGGTGGCCAGGCTCTGCATGGAGCCCTGCAGATGAAACAGCCCCAGGGGCTCCTGGGCCATGGCCAGCACGGTGGCGCCGTAGAGGGCGGCGGTGCGGTCAGCGGGTTCCTGGGAGTACAGCTTCAGCTGCAGGTCGAGGAAGCGCCGCAGTCGGGCATCGCCAGCGGCGCCGCAGAGTTGCAACAGGTCGGCCATGGTGGAGCCCACCAGCAGCCCACTGACCAGGTTGGCCGGGCCCAAGGCCCCGACCAGCTGGGCCAGGTCCCAGGGATGGCGGGGCGGCAAAACCGGATCCCGGGCGGCGAAGGCCCAGTTGGCCCGGTGTAGGGCGGCACACAGCTGCCAGAAGCGTTCGCTACCGGGGAACTGGCTGCGCCGTTCCGCCTGCCAACGCTGGGGGTCGCGCCAGAGCTGCACCGGAGGGCTGCCATCGCCCAGATCCACCACGCAGCCAGGATCCAGCGGGCTGGCCAGCGGTGCGTCCACCCCGAGGTGTCGGAAGATCCGGGCGTGGATGCCGCCGGGCTCCAGCCCCGCCACCTGGGTGGCGCCCACATCAAAGGTGTAGGGTCCGCGGCGGAAGGTGCCTGCGCAGCCGCCGCTTTGGTGGTGCGCTTCCAGCAGCTGCACCCGCAGCCCGGCTTTGGCGAGCAGGGCCGCGGCGGTGAGGCCGGCGATCCCCGCCCCCACCACCACCACAGCGCCCTGTTCCTCCATCCCGGCATGCTGGCAGGCGCCTGAGCGGCCCGCGCCATGGCTCCTGAACCTCCGGAGTGCCTCGCCAGCTGGTTGCAACGCCAACTGGGCCGGGGCGTGCTGGCCTGGTCGCCGGTGGGAGGGGGCTGCATCCATCGGGCCTGGCGCCTCGAGCTCGCCGGTGGGGGGCTGGTCTTTGCCAAGACCAACACCGCCGCCCGACTGCCCCTGCTGGAGGCCGAGGTGCTGGGGCTGCGGGCCCTGGCGTCCCATGTCCCGCCGGGGCTGGTGATTCCCGAGCCCCTGGCCTGGGGTGTGGCGGGTGAGCAGGCTGTGCTGGTGCTGGGCTGGCTGAACCTGGGCGGCCGGTTGGGTGGTGTGGCTGCCCGCCAGTCCTGGTTCCGGCTCGGTCAAGGACTGGCCGCGTTGCACCGCTCCAGCGCCGCCAGCGCCCCGGCCCACGGCTACGGCTGGGCGGCTGACAACTTCATCGGCTCCGCACCCCAGATCAACAGCTGGCACCAGGACTGGGGGCTGTTCTTCGCCGAATGCCGCCTGGCCCCCCAGCTCGACTGGGCGGCCAGGCGGGGCCACCCGTTGCAGGGTGGGCAGGCCCTGCTGGAGCGGCTGCCCCAGTGGTTGGCCAGCCACGCCTGCCAGCCGGCACTGGTCCACGGGGATCTGTGGAGCGGCAATGCCGACCTACTGGCAGACGGCGCAGCCGCGATATTTGATCCCGCTTGCTACTGGGGGGACCGGGAGGTGGATCTGGCGATGGCCCAGTTGTTCGGGGGATTCCCGACCGCCTTTTTCGACGGCTATGCCGCCACCTGGCCCCCGGAGCCCGGGGCGGCGGAGCGGGTTGCGCTCTACAACCTGTATCACCTGCTCAACCACGCCAATTTGTTCGGCGGGGATTACCACCGCCAGGCCCAGGCCTCGATCAACGCGCTGCTGGCTTAACCCAGGTATTCCTTGCGCAGGTTTTGGACCTTCGCCACCACGGCACCACGCTTCTCACTGGTGGTGAGGTTCTGCCAGCTCCACTGGCCCACCACCACCAGGCCCAGCAGTTCCAGCAGGCCGGGGACCACCGGCAGCAGGTTGATGGTGTCGAGAACGCCCTTGATCAGGATCTGGGCCACGATCACGGCCACGATCACGCCGGTGGCCTTGCCGATCCGGCCCATTTGGCTCCAGTCCACCTGATCGAGGGTGGAATTCACCTTGGTGAGGATCTCGCTGTAGCGCTCGCTGAAGCTCACCTCGGCTTCGCCGGTGGTCGCGCCCGTTTCCACTTCGGTGGCTGCTGTCTGCTCAGCCGCGTCGGGGGTGGTATCGCTCATGGACCGCTCGGAGGGCTGAAGTTGGAATGCTTCATAAGGTATCGGTGTGTCCCGCCAACCGCCAGTGCAGCTCAGGGCAGGTCACCGCCTGCTCACCGTTCTGCGCCAGATCCTCGCGGCTGCCGCTCCCCAGGAGGGGTGTGCCCTGTTGCTCGGCCAGCGGTGCGGGGATGGCTGGCGGTTGGATTGGGTCTGGCCCTGCTGCAACGTCTGGCCGGTGCCCGATGAACGCTGCCGGCACTTTGCGATTGACCCCCGGGAGCAGCTGCTGGCCCAGAAGTGGGGGCGGCAGCGGGGGCTGGAGGTGTTCGGTTCGGCCCACAGCCACCCCACCAGCGAAGCCGTCCCCTCGGCCAGTGACTGCCGCCTCAGCGCCTTGCCGGCCCTGATGGTGATCCTCGGCGCGGGCAGCCAGCACCAGGAGCGGGACCAGGAGCGGGCGCTGGTCGGCTGGTGGATTCCGGAGCCGCCGGCCCGGCCCCAGCGCCTGCCATGGACAATGGAGAGCTGATCCCAGCGGCCATGCTTCCTCCCGATACCAGCGGCGTTCAGCTCAGCCCCGATGAGGTGGCCCGTTTTGCCAGGCACCTGATCCTGCCCGAGGTGGGCATGGAGGGGCAGAAGCGTCTCAAGGCCGCCTCCGTGCTGTGCGTGGGTACGGGCGGTCTGGGTTCGCCGCTGCTGCTCTATTTGGCCGCCGCCGGCGTGGGCCGGATCGGCATCGTGGATTTCGATGTGGTGGATCACTCCAACCTGCAGCGCCAGGTGATCCACGGCACCAGCTGGGTGGGCAAGCCCAAGATCGAATCGGCCAAGGCGCGCATCCTGGAGATCAACCCCCACTGCCAGGTGGATCTCTACGAGACGGCGCTCACCAGTGAGAACGCCCTGGAGATCATCCGCCCGTACGACATCGTCTGCGACGGCACGGACAACTTCCCCACCCGCTACCTGGTGAACGACGCCTGCGTGCTGCTGGGCAAGCCCAACGTGTACGGCTCGATCTTCCGCTTTGAAGGCCAGGCCACGGTGTTCAACCTGGATTCCGAAAGCCCCAACTACCGCGACCTGTTCCCCGAGCCCCCGCCCCCGGGCATGGTGCCCTCCTGCGCCGAAGGTGGCGTGGTGGGCGTGCTGCCCGGAATCATCGGCGTGATCCAGGCCACCGAGGCGGTGAAGATCATCACCGGCATCGGCACCACCCTCAGCGGCCGCCTGCTGCTGTTCGATGCCCTGGGCATGAAGTTCCGCGAGCTCAAACTGCGGCCCAACCCCGAGCGCCCGGTGATTGACAAGCTGATCGATTACCAGGAGTTCTGCGGCGTGGGCGGCAGCGCCCCGGGCCAAGAAGAAGCCGGCGCGGTGGACAACATCAGCGTGAGTGAGCTGAAGGTGCTGCTCGATGGCGATACCTCAGGCCTGGTGTTGATCGATGTGCGCAACCCCCCCGAAGCGGAGATCGCCGTAATCCCCGGCGCCGTGCTGATTCCCCTCGACCAAATTGAGAACGGCACGGCCGTGGAACGCATCCAGCAGCTGGCAGCAGGCAAAACGCTCTACGCCCACTGCAAGCTGGGGGGCCGCAGCGCCAAGGCCCTGATCGCCCTCAAGCGCGCCGGGATCGAGGGCATCAACGTGGCCGGCGGCATCGACGCCTGGAGCCAGGAGGTGGATCCCAGCGTGCCGCGCTACTGAGCCAGGTTCCTGCCTGGGGCGTCCAGTGGGGGAGCCCCTTCAGTAATCCACGCCGCGTTTGAGGTCGACGCCCCGCTCGGCGTAGTGCTTGTGGCACACCATTTCGGAGTGGACTGAAGCCAGGTCGAAGTAGGCGGGGCGGTTTTTGCAGCGGCCCGTGAGGATCACCTCGGTTTCGGCCGGCTTGCGCAGCAGGGTCTGCACGATCGGCTCCACCGGCAGCAGCTCCAGATCCACCGTCGGGTTGATCTCATCGAGGATCACGGTTTTGTAGAGGCCGCTGGAGATGGCTGCCCGGGCGATTTCCCAGGCCCGTTCCGCTTCCACATAGTCGATCGGCTGTTGCTGGCCGCGCCAGACGATCGCATCGCGGCCGGAACGCAGATGGTCGACGAGGTGGGGATAGCTCTCGCGCAGTGCCGCGATCGCCGCGTCTTCGGTGTAGCCCGCGCCGCCTTTGAGCCATTGCAGGATCAGCACCCGGTGGCTCTTGTCCTGGGAGATCCCGCGGCCGATGGCCTGCAGCCCCTTGCCCAGGGCGCTGGTGGATTTGCCCTTGCCCTCACCGGTGTAAATCTCCACGCCCTCGAGACCGCCGGGGCCCTGGTGGGCCCGCATCTCCGAGTGCAGGTCGGCCAGTTGCACCAGCTGGCGGGGGGCTCCGCGGCCGGTGCAGATCACCTCCATGCCATCGGGCTTGGCCGCCAGGGTGCGGGCCACATCGTCGATGTCCAGCAGGCCCAGATCCAGCACGGGGTTCAGTTCGTCGAGCACCACCACCGAATAGAGGTCACTGGCGATGGCCCCCTTGGCGATGTCCCAGCCGCGCTGGGCCTCCTGGCGGTCGAATTTGGTGGCCTCCTCGGCGCTGAAGAACTCCCCGCGGCCGGTGCGCACCTGGTCGATCAGGTGGGGGAAACCCTGCTGCAGGGCCTCAATGGCCGCATCTTCGTCGTAGGCCCGTCCGGGTCCTTTGAGGAAGCGCAGCAGCAGCACCCGGGTGCGTTTCTGTTCGCAGATGCCCAACCCGATGGTGCGTAGCACCACCCCAAGGGCCGCCTGGCTCTTGCCCTTGCCATCCCCGTCATAGACGTGAAGTTGGCCATGGGCCCGCTCGTCGCTGCCGGCTGCCGTGCGAATGCCGATGCCCCGGCCCGTGCCCCGCTGCGGCGTCTGGGTGCTGCTCATGGGGCGATGTTACCGGCGCTTCCCGGTTGGGAGTTGCCAGGATCGGGGCAGGATTCGGGACCTGATCCAGTTCGCCTGATGCGCTTCTCCCTGCTGGAACCGTTGCCGCCGTCGCTGGCCGCGCTCCTGGCTGCGCTGCGACAGCACCTGGCGGCCTTCGACCAGGTGGTGGTGGCCTATTCGGGTGGCGTCGACAGCGCCCTGGTGGCCGCCCTGGCTGTGGAGCAGCGGGGTGCGGCGGCCCTGGCCATCACTGGAGTGTCGCCCGCCCTGGCCCCCCACCTGCGCCAGGAGGCCGCCACCCAGGCCGGCTGGCTCCGGATTCGTCACCGGGAGATCGCTACGGAGGAGCTGGCCGATCCGGCCTATGCCAGCAATCCCGAGCAGCGCTGCTACGCCTGCAAGCGGGAGCTGCACCGCCTGTTGGCGCCGATTGCGGCGGCGGCGGGTGGGGCGAGCGTGGTGGATGGCGTCAATGCCGACGACCTCGGCGATCACCGGCCCGGTATCCGGGCTGCCCGGGAGTTTGGTGTGCGCTCTCCCCTGGCCGAGGTGGGTCTGGACAAAGCCGGGGTGCGCCAGCTCTCCCGGGCCCTGGGGTTGCCGTGGTGGGACAAGCCCGCCCAGCCCTGCCTGGCCTCGCGCTTTCCCTACGGCGAAGCGATCACGGCCCGGCGGCTGGAGCGGGTGGCCGCAGCCGAGGCCTGGCTGCTGGCCGCCGGCTGGCCCCAGCTGCGGGTGCGCTCCCAGGGCCAGACGGCCCGGATTGAGTTGCCCGCTGATCAGCTCGAGCGGGCCCTGCGCCTTTGGGCCGATCCCAGTCCCCGAGGCGAGCTCGTGGCCGCCTTCCTAGAACTGGGGTTCACGGCCGTGGGCGTGGATCTCGAGGGGCTGGTGAGCGGCAAGCTCAATCGGGAGCTGACCGCACCAACCCCAGAGAAGTTCAGAGCGTCACCGCTGCCGTGAACGGCTGCTCCTGCAGCGGGTCCCGCTGGCTGTCGGCGATGGACGACGGCGTTTCGCGGCGGAAGCTGGTGAGCTTGTGGGTGCCGGCGGCGAGCTCTTCAGCAAGCACGGCACAGGCCTTCTCCGGCATGGTGTGGTCACCACAGGTGAACACATCCACAGCCGCATAGCCCGATTCGGGCCAGGTGTGAATCGAGATGTGGGATTCGGCCAGCAAGGCCAGCCCCGTGACGCCCTGGGGCTCGAAACGGTGGGTGATCAGATTGAGCAGGGTGGCACCGGCACGCTTCGCTGCTGCGGTGATGGTGTCCCTGAGGAAAGCTTCGTCGTCGAGGCGGGCGCTGTCGCAGCCGTAGAGCTCGAGGATGCAGTGTTTCCCGACCGTATCGGAGACCTGGTGGGGCAGGGGGGCAGCTGGGTTGCTGGCTGCAGGGGCCTCAGTCCATCCCGGGTTTGGGTGGAGGCAGGGCAGGGTCTGGGTCATCGGAACCGACCGGACAAGTCGACCACCATACGTGGTGGTGCCTGCCGGTGGGCTTAGTCCGCCGCCCCTGTGGGCGCCCCCCCATCGAGCTCACCCGCGCGCATCTGCACCACCTGGCTCTCGGCCTGCCAGCCGTCGCTGAACGCGCCGAGGTGGGTGGCGCTCACCAGGCACTGGTGGCCATTCCCCACCGCCTCCAGCAGCAGCTGCTGGCGCACCGGATCCAGCTCGGCCAGCACGTCGTCGAGCAACAGCAGCGGCGGTTCCCCCAGCACCGAGCCCACCAGTTCGAGTTCGGCCAGCTTGAGGGCCAGCACCAGGGTGCGTTGCTGCCCTGCGGAGCCGTAGCGGCGCGCCGGTTGGTCCGCCAGGCTCAGGCCCAGTTCGTCGCGGTGCGGCCCGACCGCACATTGCCCCAGCCGCAGTTCCTCGCTGCGCTGCTGCTGCAATTGCTCGAGCAGGGCCTGGCGCCAGGGCTCCTCAGCTTCCTCGCCGGGCAGCACGGTGCCGCTCTGGTAATGCAGCTCCAGCCGTTCCCGGCCGCCACTGAGCCGTTCCTGCCAGGTGGCTGCCAGGGGATTCAGGCGCTGGATCGCCCGCGAGCGGCGCCGGTGCAGCCGGGTGCCGATCACGGCCATCTGCAGGTCGAAGGCGTCGAGCAGGGCCTGCAGCTCCCCGCCACCGAGGCCGCGCCGCAGCAGTTGGCTGCGCTGGCGCAGCAGCCGTGCGTAGCGGCTGAGCAGCTCCCCATAGACGGGCTCCAGCTGCAGCACCACCCGGTCGAGCCACTGGCGCCGCCCGGCCGGTTCCCCCCGCACCAGCTCCAGGTCCAGGGCGCTGAAGCCGACACAGCGCAGCGACCCCAGCAGATCGAGCTGCCGTTCCAGCACCTTGCCGTTGCGTTGGGCTACCCGCCCGCCACTGCGGCGCAGCTGGAGCTGGAGCCGGTCGCCGCCGCCGGTGGCCGCCCGCACCTGGCTGCTGCTCTGGCCGTGCTGGATCAGGTCGCGATCGCTGCCAGTGCGGTGGGAGCGCAGGCAGCCGAGCAGTTCCACCGCTTCCAGCAGGTTGGATTTGCCTTCGCCGTTGGCACCGATCACCAGCAACCGGGGAGCCTCCAGGGCCAGCTCCAGCCGACTGATATTGCGAAAACGCAGCAGCTCCAGGCGGTGCAGCCGGATGGGTCTGAGGCGGTGAGCAGTTAAGGTAGGCCCACTGGGGCTTCCACCCCGGCCATGGGCCCTGGGCCATGGGCATGTAGCTCAGTTGGATAGAGCATCAGATTCCGGTTCTGAGGGTCGGGGGTTCGAGTCCCTCCATGCTCGTCACCCCACCAGCCCCCACCGCCCCCGGCAGCCAGGTCTCGGCGCTGGGGGTTTTTTTATGCCCCTTCTCTGACGCCACCCTCCCGCGCTGACGGATTGGGGTCGGACTCAGGACTCCAGCCGCAGGCCCATCGCCCGGATCCCACCGGGATCCACTGCAAAGCCGTGGCGCTCAAGGGCCGCCAGGGCCTCCGGCGGGGCCGAGAGGGAAATGCTGCACCCGGCCAGCTCCCGGCGCAGCCGTCCCAGGGCGCCGTGCACCAGCACCGCCAGGATCTCCCCTTGCCCAGGATCGGCCGGATCGGCGCAGAGGTCCCAGAGGTTGGCGTTGAGGGCCAGATCACTGGTGGCCCGCACGAACCCCACCAGCTCGCCACCGGGGGCCTCCACGGCCAGGTGCCAGATGCTGCGCTCCAGCACCCGCTGCCAGCGTTCGGCATCGCGGGCCCGATCCCCAGTGGCCAGCAGCAGCCGGTTGAGGGCCGTGGGGCTGGGCAGACCATCGGGCACCAGGCGGTAGCCCTCCCGCAGGCGCGGGGCTGGGGGCTGGCTGCGGAAGGGGATCAAGAGGGAGTCCAGAGCTGGGTTTAGCCGGTGTTGCGCATGCCTGCGGCAATGCCGTTGATGGTGAGCAGGGCTCCCCGCAGCAGTTCGCTGCGGCTGTAGGTCCGGCCGTCATCGCTGGGGTTGCTGGCGGCTTCACTCATCGGTGGTTGGCGGTTCTGGTCGCGCAGTCGCCGTAGCAGGGCCACCTGCAGGAAGCCCAGGGGAATGATCGTGCGGTTGCGCAGATCCACCGACAGCTGCAGCGCCGGATCGCCATCCAGGAGCCGGCTGTGGCCGGTGATCGCCAGCACCAGATCCCGGGTGAGCACGAATTCAGCGGCGATCACCTGGAAGATGTGCTCAAAGGCCTCCCGGTGTTCGCTGCGGCCCAGGGCCTGCACGTAGTGGTGGGCCAGGTCGAGATCCACCTTGGAGAGGGTCATCTCCACCTTGGAGATCAGCATGCGGAAGAAGGGCCAACGCTGGTACAGCAGCCGCAGCAGCTCCAGTTGGTCGGGGTCCTGGTCGAGTTCCTCCTGCAGGGCTGCCCCCACCCCAAACCAGCTGGGCAGGAGGAACCGGCTCTGGGTCCAGCCGAACACCCAGGGAATGGCCCGCAGGCTGGAGAGGTCCTTGGCGCCGCTCTTGCGCCGGGCCGGGCGGCTGGAGATCTGCAGTTTGCTGATCTCTTCGATCGGGGTGACCTGCTGGAAGAAGGCCACCAGGTCGGGGTTGTCGTGCACGAGGGCCCGGTAGTGGTCCCGGGAGCGGGCCGCCAGCCGGCCCATCAGGGTGTTCCAGCTCGGGGTGTCGTCAACCGGGGTGCTCACCAGGCTGTTCTGCAGCACGGCGGTGGTGACCGTCTCCAGGTTGTAGAGGGCCAGTTCCGGCAGGGAGTACTTCGAGGCCAGCACCTCGCCCTGTTCGGTGATCTTGATGCGGCCATTGAGGGTGCCGCTGGGCTGGGCCAGGATTGCCTGGTAGGCAGGACCGCCACCACGCCCCACGGAGCCGCCACGGCCGTGGAAGATCCGCAGGGCCACCCCATGCTCAATGGCCAATCGCTGCAGGGCGATCTGGGCCTTGTGGATCTCCCAGTTGCTGGAGAGGAAGCCCGAATCCTTGTTGCTGTCGGAGTAGCCCAGCATCACTTCCTGCAACGGCTGGCTGCCGTCGCTGGCCAGCAAGGCCCGGTAGAAGGGGTGCTGGAACAGGGTGGCCATCACCGCCGGGGCGCCCTGGAGATCCTCGACCGTTTCAAACAGCGGCACCACCAGCAGGCCGGCCCGTTGGGCTAGGGGGTCGACCAGGCCTGCCTCCTTGGCGAGCAGCAGGACCTCCAGCAGGTCGGACACCGTGTGACTCATGGAGATCACATAGGTGCGACAGATCCGGGAGCCGAATTCCTGCTGCAGCCGCTGCAGCATCCGGAACACGGCAAAGGTCTCTGCCGCTGGAGCACTCCAACGGGCCGTCGGCGGCAGCAGGGGCCGGCGGGTCTGCAACTCCGCCAGCAACCAGGCGACCCGCTGTTCCTCGTCCATCTCCCCGTAGGGAACGGGCAGCTGCAGGTAGCGGCTGAGCTCGTCGAGGGCGTCGCTGTGCCGGGTGCTTTCCTGGCGGATGTCGAGACTGGCCAGGCAGAAGGCGAAGATCTGGGCCTGGCTGATCAGGTGCTGCAGCGACTCGCAGCTCAGACCGGTGCCCTTGAGGCTGTCCTGGATCAGTTCCAGGTCGTTGCGGAACTCATCCACCGTGCTGTAGTGCAGCTCCTGGGAGGGTGGGGCCGCGAGATTGCCCCCCATCGGGGGCGGTGGGGTGTTGCCATCAGAGGGGGATTCCCAGCCGGCATCAGCCAGTTGTTGGTTGCGCTGGTGGGTGAGGCGCAGGCGCTCGAGGGTGTAGCTCAGCTTGAGGCGGTAGGGCTCGAGCCGGTAGCGGGCCGCCCGTTCCTCATAGATCTCCGGGAAGCGCAGCCGGTCCATTTCCAGCGACTCGAGCAGGGCCGGGCTCACCTGGCTCCACTGCATCGAGATGCTCAGCTGGTCCCGGAGCTCGGCTACGGCCTTGATGTAGCGCTCCAGCATCAGCTGGCGTTGATAACAGGCCGTCCGCCAGGTGATGTCCGGGGTCACCGAGGGGTTGCCGTCCCGGTCTGACCCCACCCAGGAGCCGAAGGTGCAAAACGCATCCCGGGGTGGTTCCACATCGGGGTAGCTCACCTGCAGGGCGCCGCGCAGGCGATCCCGCAGTTGGGGCATGGCGTCGAAGAGCACCTGCTGGAAGTAGTGCAGGGCGTAGTCGACTTCGTCGAGCACCGTTGGTTTGAACTGGTGCAACTCATCGGTGCGCCACCAGAGCCGGATCTCCTCCTCCAGCTGCAGACGCAGGCTCTGGCGTTCCAGGCCGTTGAGGCCGCTGCCCTGCTCCAGCTGTTGGATCAAGGTGGCCACCCGCCGCTGTTTGTGGCGCACGGTGTGGCGCACGATTTCAGTGGGATGGGCGGTGAAGACCAGCCGTAGGTCGAGGGTGCGCAGAAGGGTTTCCAGCTGGGCTGGGGGCACGTTCAGATTCCGCAGTCGCGCGAACAACTGACGGAAGGTGGCCGGGTCGGTCTGGTTCGCCAACGCCGGCAGGAAGGGATCGCTGGGGCCGCTGTCCTGGTTTTTAAGGCTGTCGAGGTAGCTGTCCTCCTCGATGTGCTGCTCCAGAATGTTGACCAGCTGGAAGTAGAGGGAGAAGGCCCGGGCCGCGGCGATGGCCTCGGCCAGATCCATCTCGCGGATCAGCTGCACAATTGCCGCCGTGCCGTCTTCCCCGCTGGCGTCACCGGCCTCCCCCTCGGTGGGGTCGCTCAGGCGTTTCAGCCGCAGCAGCCGCTCCGCCTGCTCGGGCGGGCATTCACTGCGCAGGACGGTTTCCCAGAGGTCTTCGACCAGCTCCAGCCGTTCGCCAAGTAGGCGGGTCACCCGTTGGGCCGTCGGCAGGCCGGCGCTCGCGGCGGGGGTGGAGGTGGGCATGGACTGCCGCATGGGAGCCGGATGGGCAGTACGGGAATCCATGATCATCCCAAAGGACCCGGCCGCCCGACTGTGCCGAATGCCTCCAGCAGGGCCGTTTCCTGGTGGGCCATCGCCTCAATCTCCTGGCTGAGTAGGTCGCTGATCGACTGACCGGCCCGCTGGCCAGCCAGCCAGCGCATGGCCTGATTGCCGTGGTCCAGCACGCCGTGCAGCGGGGCCAGCACGGTCGCCAGCCCCAACTCGGCGGCCAGGGGGGCCAGGGCTGCCAGCTCTGCCCGCAGCCAGTCCGCGGCGCTGACGGCCGCACCATCGCGCCAGTGATGCAGGGTGGCCTCCAGGCTGGAGCGGGCTGCGGCCCGGTCGTTCCCATCGGCCAAGGCGGCCAGTTCCACTGGCGTCAGGTGGCTGGCCTGGAGGGGATCGCCGTCTTTGGGCTGGCGCAGCAACTGGTGGATTCGGAGTTCGGCAAAGGCCGTGATCGCCAGCAACACGAGGGGATCGGTGACCAGATCGCAGATGCGGATCTCCAGCCGGTTGAGGTCATGGGGCCGGTTGTCGCCATTGGGCCGCACCGAGGTCCAGAGGTGCCGCACGTTCTGCATGGTGCCCAGCGCCAGTTGCTGGTCCATCCACTGGATGTAGTGCTGGTGGCTGAGGAACAGCGGCACATCGGCCGGCGTGAGCGGGAACTGCAGCCAGCGCTGGGAGTGGGCTCCCGTGGCCTCACCGTCGAGGAATGGGGAGCTGGCGCTCAGGGCGAGCAGCAAGGCCGCTTCACAGCGCATCAGGCGCAGGGCGGCAAACAGGCGGTCCATCTGCTCGGGCCCCTGGCCCCCGACCAGACCCAGGTTGATGTGCACGCTGGCCGTGACCACCTGGGTGCCATAGGTGGCTTCGATGTAGCCGTGGTAAGGGTTTTCCGGGTCCGACCGCTCGAAGCGGTGGCTGTCCCCCAGGCTAAGGGTGCTGCCGGGTAACAGGGTGAGCTGGCGGCTGGCCAACCAGAGGCGCAGGCGCTGGCGCGGCTCCACCAGAAGCCGCAGCTGGTTGTCGTAGCTGGCATCCGGGGGGGTGATGTATTCGAGGTTGCGGTGGTCGGGCTCGGTCACGAAGCCCTCCAGGGCCGCGGCGGCCTCCGCCGAGCAGCCCACCACGGTGCCGTCGGTGCTGCCGGTGTACAGCTCCACCTCAAAACCCTTCAGCAACAGAGGTGTGGTCATGGCTGGGCCGGCAGGAGGCAGGCCAGGGCCTTCAGCATGCCGCGGGCCTTGTTGAGGGTTTCCTGGTATTCCGCTTCGGGCTTGGAGTCGGCCACCACCCCGGCACCGGCCTGCACCTGCACGCGCCAGCCCCCCTCGGGATGGGGCAGGACCACCATGGTGCGAATGGTGATGGCCGTGTTGAGGGCGCCGGCCAGGTCGACGCCGCCGTAGACCCCCGAATAGGGGCCGCGGGCGTCGGGTTCCAGGGCGTGAATCAGCTGCATCGCCCGGATTTTGGGAGCGCCGCTCACCGTGCCGGCAGGGAAGGAGGCCATCAGCAGGTCCCACACCGTTTGCCCCTCAGCCAGCAGTCCCTCCACCTGGCTGACGATGTGCATCACGTGGGAATAGCGCTCGATCACCATCAGGTCGGTCACCTTGACGGTGCCCGGTTGGCAGACGCGGCCCAGGTCGTTGCGGCCCAGGTCCACCAGCATCACGTGCTCGGCCCGTTCCTTGGGATCGGCCAGCAGGTCCGCCTCCAGGGCGAGGTCTTCGGCCTCATCGGCGCCGCGGGGGCGGGTGCCGGCGATCGGCCGCAGGGAGGCTTTCACAGCCCCATCGGCGGTGGGTTCGGCCTTCACCATCACCTCAGGGCTCGAGCCGATCAGATACCAGCCACCGAAGTTGAAGAACGCCATGTAGGGCGACGGGTTCACCATCCGCAGGCTTCGGTAGAGCTCGAAGGGATCGCGATCAATCTGGGTTTCCAGCCGCTGGCTGAGCACCAGCTGAAACACGTCGCCCGCCTCGATGTGCTCCTCGCCCCGGAGTACGGCGGCCTCAAACGCCTCACGGCCCACATTGCTGCTGGTCTCCAGGGTCTGGGCCATGTCGGTGGCGCTGGCGTCGTGCCAGCGCAGGGGAGTGACATGGCCTGGCAGGGGAGCATGCATGCGCTCCTCCAGATCGGCGATGCGGGCCGCGGCGGCCGCATAGGCCGTGTCTGGGTCCTGGCCACCGCTCAGGTCGGCGTAGGCCACCGCGGTGATCTGCCGCTTCACCTGGTCGAACACCAGCAGGCTGTCGGCGAGCATCCAACAGCCATCGGGCGGTGCTCCCTCCGCAGGCTGGTGCACCGGCACGCTCGGCTCGATCCAGCGGATCAGCTCGTAGCCCCAGAAGCCGAACAGCTGCCCCACCGGCGGCAGGTCTGGGATCGGCGCGCTGGACAGGGGCGCCAGGCACTGGCGCAGCAGGGTGAAGGGGTTGCCCTGCAGCTGCTCACAGCGGCCATCGCGCCAGCGGCGCTCGGCATGATCGCCCCGGCTGGTGAGGGTCCAGAGGGGGTCACTGACCACAAAGCTCCAGCGGCCAATTCGCTCGCCGCCTTCCACCGACTCCAGCAGGACCCCGTGATCACTGCTGGCCCCCACCTTGAGCCAGGTGGTGAGCGGTGTCTCCAGGTCGGCGGGCCAGCGCTTCCACAGGGGGATGAAGCTGTTGCCGGCCGTCACCGCCTCGAGGAACGCCTGCTGGGCAAGGCCATCGCGATCGGGGCTGGGCA
>JBIIQK010000150.1:0-4834 GCA_044342135.1 Cyanobium sp. | reverse complement strand
AGCGCCATGGCGGGCGGCGCAGGCCGCGAGATCGGCCAGTTCGCGCTGGGCTACCGGATAGGCAGCGGCGCGCAGGTCTTCCAGCAGGGATTCAACCTCCTGCACCGATCCCGCCATTTTTGAGGTGAGGCTCACCTCGGCCCAGCTGCCGTAGCCCAGCCGCTGCGCCTGCTCCAGCTTCAGCTCCAGGATCTGTTCGATCAGGGGGTGGTTGTCGAGCTCGCCGCTGGAGGCCCGGCTCACCTGGGCCCGGTACAGCTGCTCGCGCAGGTCACGGCGGCGGCTGTATTTCAGGAAGGGCACCACCCGCGGCATGTCCAGCCCCAGCCGCCAGCCCTCTTCGCCCGCGTCCCGGGCGGCCTGGGCGAGCAGATCCCGCAGGCTGGCCGGAAGCCCCTCCAGGTCCTCCTCAGTGGTGAGGGTGAGGCTCCAGCCGTTGGTGGCATCGAGCACGTGGTTGCCGAAGGCGGTGGCCAGCTCCGCCAGGCGTTCGCTGGCGCTGTTGAAGGCCTCCTGCTCAGCCCCCTCCAGGCCCACGCCCCGCAACTGCATGTCCCGCAGCTCGGTCTCGAGGATGCGGCGCTGGGTGGGATCGAGGTGGGCTGCGCGCTGTTGCAGCGCCTCGAGGGCCCGGTAGATGGGGCGGGACTGGCCGGCCCGATTGCCGAATTGCACGACCGCCCCTTGCTGCTGCTGATGGGCTGCACGCAGTTCGGGGGTATTGCAGACCCCATTGAGATGGCTCACCACCCCCCAGCTCCAGCGCAGCCGTTCGCCGAGGTGATGGAGCGGGTCCAAGACTTCCTGCCAGCTCAGGGGTGCCGCCTCCCCTTGCGCCAGCCGACTCTCCAGGGTGGCTTCCAGGGCCGAGAGTTCGCCGTTGAGGGCGTCCAGCAGGGCAGGGATGCCCTGGTCCACCTGCTCCGGGGTGATGGCGTCGAACTGGGGCAGGCCTTGGCCGGCCAGCAACGGCATCGGAGCGCTCACGGTCATCGCTTGGGGGATGGTTGCCCCCATTTCACCCGATCGGCGGCTGGTCTGTGGTTCAGCCGAGGGCGGTCAACCGGCCCATGGCCACCAGGGCCGTGGAGCTCAGTTGCTGGGCCAGGGCGTTGGTGGAGGCCTCGTATACGTCGATTGCCAGCCGGGGCCAGAAGCCGATGGCCAGGGTGGGCACCAGCAGGGTGAGGCCGATCAGCAGTTCCCGCGGGCGCATGTCTCCCACCACTGCCAGGGCAGGGATTCGGGGACCGAAGAACACCCGGCGGCAGAGGCTGAGCAGATAGACGGGAGTGAGCACCAGTCCGATGGCCGCCAGCACGATCGTGATCACGCGGAAGCCAATGGTGAAACCGTCGTTGGCGGTGATCCCCAGAAACACAGTGATTTCGCTCACAAAACCGCTCATGCCCGGCAGGGCAAGGGAGGCCAGCGAACTGGCCAGAAAGAAGGCGAAGGTGATCGGCAAGGCTTTGGCCAGGCCTCCCATGTTCGGAATGGAGAGGGTTTCGGTGCGCTCGTAGAACACGCCGGTGACAAAGAACATCGCCGCAGCGATCAGTCCATGGCTGATCATCTGCAACATGGCGCCGCTGATGCCCAGGGCGTCAATCGCGCCGATGCCCAGCAGCACGAAGCCCATGTGGCTCACCGAACTGCAGGCGATCCGCCGCTTGACGTTGTCCTGGGCGAAGGCGTTGAGGGCCCCATAAATGATGTTGACGATGCCCAGCACGATCAGGGCCGGGGCCAGCTGCAGGTGGATCTCCGGCAGCATCTGCACGTTGAAGCGCAGGAGGGCATAGCCCCCCATCTTCAGCAGCACGCCCGCCAGCAGCATCGACACCGGCGCGTTCGCTTCCCCGTGGGCATCGGGCAGCCAGGTGTGCAGCGGGAACATCGGCAGTTTCACGCCGAACCCCACCAGGAAGCCGAGGTAACAGAGCAGGCCGAAGGTGCCGCCGGGGGAGCGGCTGGCCAGTTCGGACAGGTTGAAGCTGAAGCTGTCCCCAGAGAACGCCAGGGCCAGGCCGCTCACCAGGATCAGCAGGGAGGCGGTGGCGGTGTACAGGATGAACTTGGTGGCCGCGTACTGGCGTTGCTTGCCGCCCCAGATGGCAATCAGCAGGTAGACCGGCACCAGCTCCAATTCCCAGGCCAGGAAGAAAAGCAGAAAGTCCTGGGAGAGGAACACCAGGCCCTGGGCCGAGGCCTGCACCAGCATCAAGGCGAAGTACAGCCGGGTCTTGCGCTTGATGTTCCAGCTGGCGGCCACCGACAGCAGCGTCACCAGGCCGGAGAGCAGCACCAGGGGAGTGGAGAGGCCATCGGCTGCCAATGACCATTCGAGCCCCAGGGCCGGCACCCAGCTCACCCGTTCCACCAGCTGCAGGCCGCTGATCGAGCCGTCGTAGTGCTGGCTGAAGCACACCAGCATCAGGACCAGATCCAGCCCCAGGGTCGCCAGGGCCAGGGTGCGCGGCCATTTCGGATCGCTGCCGTCTCCCGGCAGCAGGGGCATCACCAGGGCTACCGCCGCCGGCAGCAGCACGATCAGGCTGAGCCAGGGGAAGGTGCTGGCTCCCGCCGGGTCAGGCAGGCTGGACGCGAGCAGGGAGGGCAGGTTGGCGTCCATCACAGCCCGGGTGCAGATCTGGGGATTTCCTGAGCAGGGCCGGGTTCAGGCGCCGCCGGAATCACAACCAAATCTATCAGTCGCCCCATTGTCGTTGAGTAAAACTACCTAGACGTTTAGGCCCCATCGGGGTGGCTTTGGGGCTGGTCCGGCAGGGCCTCCCAGCGGCTGCCGGACTGCTGCACGGCCAGCACCTCGGAGCGCGATTCCACGCCGGCCTGGTGCCAGGCCCGCACCATGGCCTTGCTCACGGCCTCGGCCACTGGCCTGGGGCAGAGGGCCAGCAGGCTCGGTCCGGCTCCGCTAATCACGCAACCCCAGGCACCCGCCGCCAGGGCCGCTTCACGCACCGCCTTGCCGCCATGGATCAGACCCCAGCGGTAGGGCTCATGCAGGCGGTCGTGCATGCCGTCGGTGATCAGGTCGCCGTTGCCGGTGCGCAGGCCCTGGAGCAGCAGGGTGAGCGAGCCCAGGTTGATCACCGCATCCCCCACCGGAATCGACTTGGGCATGGCCCGGCGCGCTTCGCTGGTGGTGAGGCGGATGGCGGGAATGGCCACGACGGCCTGCACCTCCGGTGACCATTCGCAGCGCACCACCCGCCAGCGGTGGGAGGCGGCCTTGGCGGTCATGCACAAGCCCCCCACCAGGGAGGGCACCACATTGTCCGGGTGGCCTTCGATGTCGATCGCCAGCTCCAGCAGCTTTTCGCGGCTGAGGGGTTCGCCCACAAGGGCGTTGGCGCCGATCAGGCCCGCCACAATGGCCGTGGCGCTGCTGCCCAGTCCGCGGGCTGGTGGCACGGCGAGGCGCACCCGGGCCTCGAGGGCCACGGGCTCTTCGCCGGCTTCCTTCCACACCCGTTGGGCGGACCGGTACACCAGGTTGTCGGGCCCGCCGCGCAGATGGGCCCCTTCCGGCCCCTCGATGATCAGGTCGAAGCGCTCACTGCCGCCCTCGATGCAGCGCATCTGGAAGACGTTGTCGAGCTCGAGGGCAGCCCCAAGGCAATCAAAACCTGGGCCGAGATTGGCCGTGGTGGCGGGAACGTGAACCACGACCCCTTGGCCGACCCGGGGGCGCACCATGCGACAACTTCTGCTGGGCCCAGTGTCTCAGGCAACGAGCATGCGTGCCCGGCAGGCGGCGCTGAACTGGCCGATCGCCGGATCGATCACGGCGGTGATCGGCATGGCATCCAGCACGGGCTCCAGCCGTCCCTTGTTCAGGAAGGCCTGCTCAAAACTCGGGGAGCGCAGATCCTCCAACAGTTTTCCGGCCGTTCCTCCCGCCAGCCAGATGCCACCTCGGCTCAGTCCGGCCAGGGCCAGATCGCCGCAGACACTGCCATAGCAACCAATCCAGAGGGCCAGGGCCTCCCTGGCCAGCTCGTTCCCCTGGGCAGCCGCCTCGGCCACCGCTGCTGGCAGGTCATCCCCCGTGGCCTGGGCTGTCAGGGGGTGGTTGCCGTTGGGATGGCGGGTGTGCAGCAGCCAGCGGGCCACCTCTCCGAGCCCGGTGCCGCTGACCACCCGTTCGATCGAGACCCGCTTCAGGCCCCGCGCCTGGGCCAGCCATTGCTTGAGCTCCCATTCGGCGGCGCTACGGGGCGCAAATTCACCATGGGCTGCCTCACTGGCCACCGCCACCAGGCCGGCCTGGCTGGGGACGCCGTAGGCCACTCCCAGCCCGGTACCGGCCCCCAGCACCAGCAGGGGGGCGTCAGCCTGGGCCATGCCGCCGCGGATCGGGGCCTGCTGCTCGGGGCCCAGGTGGGGGAGTCCGTAGATCAGTACGGCGAAATCATTCACCAGTTCGATCCGAGGAATCCTGGTGGCGGCCTGGAGCCGGCCCTGATCGAGCTGCCAGTTGAGGTTCGTGAGCCGGGCCTGGCCCCCCTCCACCGGACCGGCTACGGCCAGGCAGGCCGCGGATGGGGAGGGGCCGCCCTGGCTGAGGAAATGGCGCACCATGGGCGCCAGATCGTCCCAGTCGGCGGAGGGAAAGCGCTCACTGCGCAGCAGCGTCAGGTCTGCGTTGCCATCCAGTTCGTAGAGGGCCAGCAGGGTCTTGGTGCCGCCGATATCGCCGGCCAACAGGGTGGTCATGGCCTGGCGCCGCTCAAGGGGTGAGCTCCAGTCCCGCGGCCCGGCTGCCGTTGGCCTGGCTGGCGGCGTTGAGCAGGGCTGCCATGGCCAC
>JBIIQK010000149.1:0-4870 GCA_044342135.1 Cyanobium sp. | reverse complement strand
TGATTCTGGAGACCGTCAAGGGCCTCCAGCTGCATTTCGCCGCGGCATTTTGGGCGTTTGAGGTGATCTCGGTAGGCGTCTTTACCGTTGAGTACGCAGCGAGAATTTGGGCCTGTACGGCTGACCCTCGCTATCGCCAGCCCCTTGTTGGACGGCTGCGCTATGCAAGCAGCTTTGTGGGGGTTGTGGATTTGCTCGCCATTTTGCCGTTTTATGTCACGCTTGCCTTTCCTGCAGCCGCTCTCGATCTGCGGATCCTGCGGGTTCTGCGGCTGTTGCGATTTGCGCGGGTGCTGAAGTTGGCCCGCTACTCGGATTCCATTGGGCGCATGAAGCGCGTGATCGGTGCAAGGCGCGGCGATCTTGGCGTGGCATTGGCAGCGGTTGGGATTGTTCTCATTTTGGCTTCGAGCGCGATTTATTATGTTGAGGCTGACACCCAGCCCGATGTTTTCACCAGCATTCCCGCTGCCATGTGGTGGGGAATATCGGCACTCACTACCGTTGGTTATGGGGACATCGCTCCCGTGACACCACTTGGCAAGTTCCTCGGTGGAACCATCCAGTTACTCGGGATCGCTATCTTTGCGCTCCCGGCCGGCATCATTGCGGCTGGGTATGAAGAGGAATCCAGGCGTGCCACGGCCGGGCCCGGACTGTGTCAGATGTGCGGGCGCCCACTGCCCCCAGAGTGTCCGTCTGATCCACGTTCAGACAGCGTGTGAGGGGGCCGTCGCCCATCGGCCTCCTGTATCGATGGGGAGCACACGCTCTCGGGACGCGGCATAGCTTTGAAATCGTCCTTTTTGTGGTGCGCTTCGCCAGGATGTCATTGAGCGTCAGGGCCCTGCCCAGGCCGCTCCATCCCTGAGAGCCCCGTGCCGACACCCGTGCCGACCACCACCTTCGCTGAGTTCGCGCAACGGGCCGACTATTCGCTGCTGGAGTCGCTGGTGGCGGATCCGCAGGCCACCAGCGATGGCCGCGATCACAGGCCCCGCCAGGTGTTTTCGGGGCATTACGTGCCGGTGACCCCTACGCCACTGCCCGTGCCTGAAGTGGTGGCCCACAGCCCCACCCTGTTCCGGGAGCTGGGCCTGAGCGATGCCCTGGCCCACGACGAGGCCTTCCTCCGGCTGTTTTCCGGCGATATCAGCGTGGCGCGCGAGCCGATGCGCCCCTTTGGCTGGGCCACCGGCTATGCCCTGTCGATCTACGGCAGTGAGTACATCCAGCAGTGTCCGTTTGGCACCGGCAACGGCTACGGCGACGGCCGGGCCATCTCCGTGTTTGAGGGCGTCTTCAACGGCAAGCGCTGGGAACTGCAACTCAAGGGCGGTGGGCCAACCCCCTACTGCCGAGGCGCTGATGGACGGGCCGTGCTGCGCTCCAGCGTGCGCGAGTTTCTGGCTCAGGAGTTCATGCACGCCCTGGGGGTGCCCACCTCCCGCTCGCTGACGCTGGTGGTGTCCCGGTCCGAAACCGTGCGCCGGCCCTGGTATGCGCCGAACTCCACGTCGTTCGATCCCGACATCCTGGTCGACAACCCTACGGCCATCACGACCCGTGTGGCGCCGTCGTTTTTGCGGGTGGGCCAGCTGGAGCTGTTTGCCCGCCGCACCCGCCGCGATGCCCATCCGGGGGCGCTGCATGAGCTGAGGTTGATTGTTCAGCACCTGATCGAGCGGAACTACCGGCCCGAGATCGATCCGAGCTTGGAGTTCAGCGACCAGGTGCTGGCGCTGGCCGCCCTGTTCCGCGGGCGGCTCACCGCCCTGGTGGCCCACTGGATGCGGGTGGGCTACTGCCAGGGAAATTTCAACAGCGACAACTGCGCCGCGGGGGGCTACACCCTCGACTACGGCCCGTTTGGCTTCTGCGAGTTGTTCGATCCCCGCTTCCAGCCCTGGACCGGCGGGGGGGAGCACTTCAGCTTCTTCAATCAACCGGTGGCGGCCGGAGCCAACTACCAGATGTTCTGGTCGGCCCTGCGGCCCCTGCTGGCTGACAACCCTGACGCCCTGGCCCGGCTGGATGAGATCCGCGACGGCTTCGCAGGCGCGATGAACCAGGAGCTTGAGGCGATGTGGGCCCGCAAGCTGGGCCTGGCCCGCCCTGATGCCGCCCTGGTGAACGAGCTGTTGGAGCTCATACTCCGCTCCCAGGCGGATTACACGATCCTGTTCCGCCGTCTCTGCGACCTTCCCGAGCACGCTTCAGCGCTGCACCCGGCCTTCTACCAGCCCAGCTCCGAGCCGCTCGATGCGCAGTGGGAGGGTTGGCTGGGGCGTTGGCGGGCTCAGCTGGTCGCCCATGGCGACCTCGGTGAGACGTCTGCCGCGATGAAACGCGTTAATCCTGCAATCACCTGGCGCGAGTGGCTGGTCGCCCCGGCGTACCAACAGGCCGAGCTTGGAGACCCAACTCTGATCCAGGAGTTGCAGGGGGTGTTCAGCCAGCCCTATGACGCCCCAACCCCGGAGCTGGCGGCGACCTACGACCGCCTCAAGCCCCTCGAGTTCTTCAATGCCGGTGGGGTTTCCCACTACAGCTGCTCCTCCTGAAGCTGAGCGACTGAACCGTGCAGGGGCCGATAGGTCCGGGTCAGGCCCTGGTCACAGTTGATGCGCTCTAGCGAGCTCCTGTGAGCTGTTCTCAGGCCAGATCCAGGCTCAGCTGTCCAGCCGCCGCCAGCCGTGCACCCTTCGCCCGCGAGCTGGAGCGCTTCAGGCCGGAGCGCCTGGAGCCGTGGCGTTGCTGAATGGCATCGGCCATGGCGGCAAATCCCGCTTGTTCGCGCAGCGCCCAGAGGCGCTCGCGGGCGCTGGCGGCCGCGGCGGACCAGTCCACGATCGGCAGCGGGTAGGAGCGACCAAGCACGCACCCCACCCGCTCCTGGGTGGCGGCATCCATGGTCCAGGGTTGATGCAGATACACCGACGGCACTTGGCGCAGTTCGGGGATCCAGCGACGGATGAACTGACCCTGACCATCGTGATCCAGGCCCTGCTTGAGGGGGTTGTAGATGCGAATCGTGTTGATGCCGGTGGTGCCCGATTGCATCTGGCATTGGCTCCAGTGGATTCCGGGCTCGTAATCCACAAACAACCGGGCCAGGTGCAGGCCGCTCTCCCGCCAGGGGAGCCAGAGCTGATAGCTGGCCACCGAAACGAGCATGGCCCGCATGCGGAAGTTGAGCCAGCCGGTGGCGATCAGCGAGCGCATGCAGGCATCCACAAACGGCAGACCCGTGCGCCCACTGGCCCAGGCCGCCAGCCGCTGCGGGTCGCTGCTGCGCAGCCCGGCTGTGAGCGGATGGAGCTCGCACCATTCCAGGCTGGGCTGGCTTTCGAGCTTCTGGATGAAATGGCAGTGCCAGTGCAAGCGCTCGTCAAAGCGCTGCAGGGAGCGGTGCCAGCTGCGATCCGCTGGCGCTTCAGCCAAACCAGCGCGGCGCTCGCGGGTGTGCTGCACCACTTCCCGCAGCGACAGGGTTCCCCAGCTCAGGTGGGGCGAGAGGCGCGAGCAGCTGGCCGCGGCGGTGCTGGGGCTGGACAGCTCGGATTGGTAGCGGCGGCTGCGCTCAGCCAGAAAGCTCTGCAGCACCTCCAGGCCCTGGCCGCGGCCGCCCAGCTGGCGTCCCGGGCAGGGATCCGGCTCCAGCGCCAGGTCCTGGGCGCTGGGAATCGGCCCAGGATCGACCCCACTGAGGGGAACGAGCATGGATGGCGCCGGCGCCAGGGGTTCGGCCATGCGCCCTTCCCAGCGGCGCGCCCATCCCTGGCGCTGCACCAGCCGACGGGTGACCCCGAACTGGGGAATCTCGTGCCATGCGATGCCGTGCTGCCGGGCCCAGGCCGCCACGCGCAGGTCGCGGGCGTAGGTCCAGCCATTGCCGGTTTCCTCGTGGCTCCAGAGGCCACCGATGCCGAACTGTCGGTGGGCCCGCTCCAGCACCTGCTCCACCTGGCCGCAGCGCACCACCAGGGGTTGGCCCAGGTGCTCCAGCGAGGAACGCAACTCCAGCAGGCTCTCGCGGCAGAACTGCCATTGACGCGCCGAGCTGTCCGGCTGCTGCCAATACTCGGGCTCCACCACATACAGGGGCAGTACGGGGCCGTGCCGGCTGGCCTCCAGCAGGGGGCGGTGGTCTGCGGCGCGTAGATCCCGCTTGAACCACACAACTTGCAGGGGGCCCATGGGCAGGCTCACGACAACGGCTGGGTGGTTTCGCCATGGTGGCCGACGAACCGGGGATGGCGCGATTCTTGTGATCGCGACGCAGGGTGTGGCACTGCCGCACACGGCACTGTGGAGAGCCTTCGGCGGTCCGTAGGAATGGAAGCTGATGGAGCTTTGGCCCCGGCCGACATCCGTTGAAAAAAAGGGGGCCTGGGGCCCCCTGGTCGGATCAGTGGTGGGCGTAGTGGCGGCCGCGGTAGGTGAGTTGCTTGGTCACGTCGCCGGGCTTGGGCTCATCGTGGTGGGCATCCACGTAGGCCACGCCGCGGTAGGCCTTGGCCATCAGGTATTGGGCGTCGTCAAGGCGCTGGGCCTTGAGCATCCGGTTGCGGATCAGATCGAGCACGTTCATCACGGTCTCCACAGTGTCCGCGTCCCCGTTGCCTGGCGCGGAGCGATCTGCGTCCACCTAAGGGGTGGATCAACGTGCTTCTATTCAAGCGTTTGGTAGCGGTTGCTACTACAAGATCGCCCCGCAGGCTTTTTGTTTCGTTGCAATGGTGGTTGTTGTCAGCTCCTGGGCTCCGCCCGCACCAGCAGTCCACCCCTTGGGCTGGGGCTGGGGATCAGCTGCAGGCTGAGGTCCTGATCGGCTTCGAGGCGCAGGGTCAGCTGGCGCAGCAGGCCC
>JBIIQK010000148.1:0-4915 GCA_044342135.1 Cyanobium sp. | reverse complement strand
GCCCGGCGGCTCGGGGCCACCCTGGTGGTCACCGACCGGGAACTCACCCCCGTCCAGGCCCGCAACCTGGAGCGCCTGCTGGATCTCCCGGTGAGCGACCGCAGCGAGCTGATTCTCGACATCTTTGCCCAGCGGGCCGCCAGCGCGGCCGGGCGACTGCAGGTGGAACTGGCCCAGCTGCGCTACCGGCTGCCCCGGCTCACGGGCCGGGGCCGCAGCCTGTCGCGGCAGGGGGGCGGCATTGGCACCCGGGGGCCGGGGGAAACCCAGCTGGAAAAAGACCGCCGCGCCATCGCCCGCCGGATCGAGCGACTGCAACGGGAGGTGACCCAACTGGGCGAGCACCGGGCCCGCCTGCGCCACGGCCGCCAGGGCCTGCGGCGACTGGCGCTGGTGGGATACACGAACGCCGGCAAAAGCTCCCTGCTCAACGCCCTCACCCGGGCCAGCGAACGGGATGCGGTGTTGGCGGAAAACAAGCTGTTCGCCACCCTCGATCCCACCACCCGGCGACTCGAGCTGCCCGAACCGGTGTTGCTCACCGACACCGTCGGCTTCATCCGCAACCTGCCACCACCCCTGCTGGAGGCCTTCCGCTCCACCCTGGAGGAAACCCTCGAGGCCGACGGACTGCTGATCGTGGTCGACCTGGCCGATCCGGCCTGGCCGGAACAGTGGCGCACCGTGAACGCCATTCTCGACTCCCTGGGCGCCACCGCCCCACGACGGTTGGTCGCCAACCAGATCGACCGCTGCCCCGCCGGCGAGGTGGAGCGGGCCCGGGCTCTGGAGCCGGCAGCCCTGTTCATCTCCGCCACCGCCGACCTGGGTCTGCAGCACCTGCGCCAGGAGCTGCGCAGCTGGCCTGCCGATGGGGGCGAGATCAGAAATACCGCATCCGGGCACTGACTTGTGGCACGATCAGCCCTTCGTTCCACCCTGCCCTTCAGCAGCCATGACCCTCCAACTCGGCGACACCGTCCCCGACTTCACCCAGGACTCCCAGCTGGGTCCGATCAACCTGTACGACTTCGCCGGTGACAGCTGGGTGGTGTTGTTCTCCCACCCCGCCGACTACACCCCGGTGTGCACCACCGAACTGGGTGAGGTGTCCCGCCTGCGCCCCGAGTGGGAGAAGCGCACCGTGAAAACCATCGCCCTGAGCGTCGATTCCGCCGAAAGCCACAACGGCTGGATCTGCGACATCAACGAGACCCAGAACACCTCCGTTGACTATCCGATCCTGGCGGATGCGGACAAGAAGGTGGCGGATCTCTACGGGATGATCCACCCCAATTCGCTCAACAACCTGACGGTGCGTTCGGTGTTCATCATCGACCCCAACAAGAAGCTGCGCCTGCAGATCACCTATCCCGCCAGCACCGGCCGGAATTTCCATGAAATCCTGCGGGTGATCGACTCCCTCCAGCTCACCGACCACCACTCCGTGGCCACCCCGGTGAACTGGAAAGACGGCGAGGACTGCGTGGTGGTGCCCTCGATCTCCACGGAGGATGCCCGGGCCAAGTTCCCCAAGGGCGTCACGGAGATCAAGCCCTACCTGCGCATGACTCCCCAGCCCAACAAGTGAGTCACGCCTGATGCGGGTGTTGGGGTTGATGAGCGGCACCAGCGCCGATGGCGTCGATGCCGTGCTGGCCCACTTTTCGGGCCAGCCCCAGCGCCCGCGTTGGAGGATCGAAGCCCACCACTTCAGCCCCTATCCCGCCGAGCTGCAACACAGGCTGATCCGCGTCGGCCAGGGAGAGCCCCTGCCTGCCGCTGAGCTGCTCGAGCTCGCCGAAGCGGTGACCGAGCAGCAGGCCGTAGCCGCCCGGGCCTGTGACCCGGCGGCCCGGGCCCAACTGGTGGGCTGCCATGGCCAGACCCTCTGGCATCGTCCGCCCCAGCCCGGCCGCCGGGGCGCCAGCTGGCAGCTGCTGCAGGGCCCGCTGCTGGCCGAATTGCTGGGCAGGCCCGTGGTGTTCGATTTCCGCAGTGCCGACCTGGCCTTGGGAGGCCAGGGAGCGCCGCTGGTGCCCCCGGCAGACCAGGCCCTGCTCGGCCGCTGCGGCGGCTGGCGCGCCGTGCTGAACCTCGGGGGCATTGCCAATCTCACCCTGATCCCCCCGGCCACCGGTCCCCAGCGGGACCAGCCGGTTCGCGGCTGGGACTGCGGACCGGCTAACACCCTCCTGGACCTGGCCACCCGCCATTTCAGCGCCGGCCGCCTGGCCTACGACGCCGGGGGAGCCTGGGCCCGGCAAGGGTGCAGCGATGAAGCCCTGATCCAACGCTGGCTGCGCGAGCCCTACTTCCAGACCCCACCCCCGAAATCCACCGGCCGCGAACTGTTCGGCCAGGCCGACCTCGAACGGCGGCTGGGGGAGCTGGGCGGGCGGGATCCCGCCGATGCCCTGGCCACCTTGACGGGGTTCAGCGCGGCGGTGGTGGCCCATGAGCTCGGCCATGGGCCCCAACCGGTGGAACTGCTGGTGGCGGGGGGCGGCTGCCGCAATGCCCTGCTGATGGAACAGCTGCGGCTTCGCTGCCGCGGCCTGATCGTGCGCCCCCTGACGGAGCTGGGCATCGGCGATGCGGAGCGCGAAGCCCTCGCCTTTGCCCTGCTGGCCTGGTGGCATGTCCGGGGCCATCGCGGCAGCCTGCCCTCCGTCACCGGGGCCAGCAGGGCGGCGGTGCTGGGCGTGCTGGCCCAACCCCAAGCCGCCCAACCTCAACGGGCCTGAACCCAACGCTGAGATCCAACCGTCAGCCCGGCCGGTGCAGCCGCAGCCGGCGCGGCGCTCCCCGCAGGCGCTGGGGCTTCTGAGCCTGGCGCTGCTCCAGCCCCTCCCGGAACAGGTCCACTCCGGGCCCGCCCAACTGGGTCCGCTCCAGCCGTTCGACGCCCTGCTGGATCAGCACCTTGGCCATGTTGCTGACCGTGCGCGACTCGGCCTCCGCCAAATCCGCCAGGCGCTGACAAAGGTCCTCGGGCAGCACCACCTGAATACGGGGGGACTTGGCCTTGCCGCTGGAAGAGGTCTGCCGGGTCGCCACGGATGGATCAGGGGGGAGTGAAGGACTACCGGATACCTCAGAGTGTACTGAGATGCGCAAGGGTAGTATCCATGACTATGCTGAAGGCATCCATCCCATCGGAGGTGCACCCCGTGCCCCGTTCCTCCATCCCCGAGAAGACAGCCGGCCCCGCCAAGTCAGCGGGCCGCAAGCGCCGCACCGCCGAACGCAGCGACGTGCTGGTGTCTGCCGTGATCAGCACCTACCTGCTTACCCACCTGCACCACGTGCTGCAGCGGGCTGAATACGGCGCCCAGCAGGAAGGGCGCCAAGCCCTCGCTGCCAACTACGCCGAACTGCGCAAGGTGCTCTGCCTGGATGCCCGCAGCATGGAAGATGCCTCGGCCTGCGGTACCCCGGAAACCAGCGACAGCTGTCGCGCCGCCTGAGGTCGCTCCGCCCGGACGGCCCCCTGCGCAACCAGGTTTGACCGTCAGGATTCACGCGCGTTGAAAAGGCCTACGCTCGGATCAAATAGCTGTCTGAAATGACCGCCAGCAACGTCGACGCCGGACGTCCGCTCCACGCCAGCCATGCCGCCGAGCTCTACGGACGGATCAGCGGTGACCACGCCCTGACCCAAGCCCTATTCCGCCAGGCCCTCCAGGACCCCCATGGTGCCGTGCTCCGGATCGTGGAGTTGGGCCAGGAGTTCAACCTGCCGGTCACGCCCCAGGAAGTGCGTACCCACATCGCCAGCCTCGACGACAGCAACAGCAAACAGTGGTTGCTGAAGGCCCGCGGCGGGCTCTGAGCTGCGCAGCCTTTGGGGCCGCTGATCCTGGCCGCCGCCGGCCCAACTGAAGAACAGCCAGTAACTGACGATCGCCAGGCCAGCTGCAACCACCAGGGCCGCCACCTGCTCAAGGCGTTTGATCATCTCCGGCAGCGAGGCACGTGAGGACGAGTCTGCATGGGCCGGGGCCGTAACGGGCCGTCCCCTGAGCAGGGATGATGGTTCCGAGCTGCTGGAGCGGCTCCGCACCACCCCCTCCCCAGCCCTGACTCCGTGCTCCGCCTCGAACGCATCGGCAAGATCTATCCCACCGGTGAGGTCCTGCGCGACGTCACCTGGGAGGTCAAGGCCGGCGACCGGGTTGGCCTGGTGGGCGTCAACGGGGCCGGAAAGTCGACCCAGATGAAGATCATTGCCGGGCTGGAGGAACCCAGCAGTGGCCTGGTGGTGAAGCAGGGCGAGCCGCGGATCGCCTATCTGCAGCAGGAATTCGACGTGGATCCGGCCCGCACCGTGCGGGAGGAGCTGTTCCAGGCGTTCGGGGAAGCGGCCGAGGTGCTGATCCGCCAGCACCAGGTGGAGCACGCCATGGCCGAAGAGAAGGCCGCCAACGATCCCGACCACCTCGATGCCCTGATCCACGAGCTCGGCCGGCTGCACAGCCGCTTCGAAGCCCTGCACGGCTACGAGCTCGATGCCCGGATCGACAAGCTGCTGCCCACGATCGGCTTCACCCCGGAAGGGGCCGAGCAACTGGTGGGGGATTATTCCGGCGGCTGGCAGATGCGCATCGCCCTGGGCAAGATCCTCCTGCAGGAGCCGGATCTCCTGCTGCTCGACGAGCCCACCAACCACCTGGACGTGGAGACGATCCAATGGCTGGAGGGCTATCTGGTCGAGCAGACCGCAGCCCTGGTGGTGATCAGCCACGACCGCACCTTTCTCGATCGGGTCTGCAACCAGATCGTGGAAACGGAACGGGGGGTGTCTCGCACCTACCTGGGCAACTACAGCCAACATCTCGAGCAAAAGGCCCTCGAGCGGGAAGCGACCCAGGCCGCATTCGAACGCCAGCAGAAGGAGCTCGGCGCCCAGCAG
>JBIIQK010000147.1:0-4921 GCA_044342135.1 Cyanobium sp. | reverse complement strand
GTGTTCCTTGACCTCAAATTCCACGACATCCCCGCCACCATGGCCGGCGCCTGCCGCAGTGCCGCCCGGCTGGGAGCGGAGCTGATCACCGTGCATGCCTGCGCCGGCAGCGAGGCGCTGAGGGCAGCCCAGGTGGCGGCGCATGAGTCCGCTGCGGCAGCAGGTCTGCCGGACCCCACCCTGCTGGCGGTGACGGTGCTCACCAGCTGGGATCCGGCCCGCTTCGCCGCTGAGCTGTCCATCGATGAGCCGATGGAGGCCTACGTGCCGCGGCTGGCGGAGCTGGCGGCGGCGGCCGGCATCGGTGGTTGTGTGTGTTCCCCCCTGGAGGTGGCGGCCCTGCGGGCGGCCCACCCCGAACCCTTCGCGCTGGTCACCCCCGGCATCCGCCCGGCTGGCGCGGCCCTGGGGGACCAGCAGCGGGTGCTGACGCCGGCCCAGGCCCTGGCCGCAGGAGCCAGCCAGTTGGTGATCGGCCGGCCGATCACGGCGGCCCCGGATCCGGCCGCGGCTTTTGCCGCCTGCTGCCGGGAGCTGGAGCCGGGATGAGCGCTTTGCGTGCCACCACCCGCTTCCGCCAGCTGCTGGCGGCCCCGCAGATCCTGCAGATGCCTTGCTGCCACGATGGGCTCTCGGCCCGGATCCTGGAGCAAGCCGGTTTCGAGGCGATTGCCGCCGCGGGCTACGGCCTGTCGGGAAGCCTGCTGGGGGCCCCCGATATCGGTCTGCTCAGTGCCAGCGAGATGCTGCAGGCCTATGGCCGGATTTGCCAGGCCGTGGCGATCCCGGTGTTTGTGGATCTCGATACGGGCTTCGGCGATGTCAACAACGTGATTCGTGCCGTGCGGGAGGCGGAGCGCGCCGGTGCGGCGGCCCTGTTCATCGAGGACCAGACCTATCCCAAGCGTTGCGGGCATATGGCCGGCAAGCAGGTGGTGCCGGTGGAGGAGTTTCTGCCCAAGCTGCAGGCTGCCCTCTGGGCGCGCCAGGACCCCGATCTGGTGATCACGGCCCGCACCGATGCCGCTGGCGTGCTGGGCCTTGACGAGGCGCTGCGCCGCGCCCGCCTCTACGCGGAGGCTGGGGCCGATCTGGTGTTTGTGGAAGCCCTGGAGACCGAGGCGGCCATGCGGTCCACTAACCAGCTGCTGGCAGAGCTGGGCACCCCGAGCATGGCCAACCTGATCGAGGGAGGGCGCACGCCGCTCCTCACCGCCGCCGCGCTGGAGGAGATGGGGTATGCGGTGGTGGCCCATCCCTGCGGCTCGGTCTTCACCATGGCCCAGGCCCTGCAGGACTGGGCCCAGCACCTGCGCCAGCACGGCACCAGTGCCGGCTTCGAAGACCGCATGCTGGATTTCGAGCGCTATGCCCTGCTGGTGGGTCTCGACAGCATTCGTGCCCGCCAGGCCGGGTTCAGGGGACCCGCTTCAGGCCACCAGTGAGCCCTGGGGCACCAGCTCGGCATAGAGCGCCTCGAGGGCGTTGATGTTGCCTTCCAGGGTGTAACGCTCCAGCGCCCGCTCGCGGGCGCGGCGGCCCAGCTCGGCGGTGAGCACGGGTTGGTCGCGCAGCACCGGCAGCAGGGTGCGCAGCTGGGTGGTGACCCCCTGGGTGCTGATCACAATGCCGGCACCTCCCTCGAGCACTTCCCCGTCGGCGCCCGCATCGGTGGCGATGCAGGCGGTGCCGCTGGCCATCGCTTCGAGCAGGGCCAGGCTCAGGCCCTCCACCAGGGAGGGCAGCAGGAACACCTCGGCCAGCTGCTGGAAGGCCACCCGGCGCTCCAGGCTGGGTTCATAGCCCCACCACACCAGGTCGGGTTCATCGCCCGTGGCCTGCAGGGCGCTGCGCAGGGGGCCATCGCCCACGATCACCAGCACGCAGCCGGCCGGGCGCACCAGCCGCCAGGCCTTGATCAGGGCCTCCACGTTTTTCTCGGTGGCCACCCGGCCCATGTAGAGGAAGACCCGCCGGCCGGCAAAGCGCTGGCGCAGCTCCTGCAGCTCGGGGCTGGGGCTGGCGTCCTGGCTGTCTGGGGCGGGACGCCAGGTGTCGGTGTCGACGCCATTGGGGATCACCGCCAGCCGCTCGGCCCGCACGCCCAGGCGCATCAGCACGTCCGCCTGCAGCTCGGAGAACACAATCACCCGGTCGAATTTGGCCAGGGTCGGGGCGTAGAGCTGGTAGGTGAGCTGCTGGGTGCCGGCGGTGAGGTTGCGCAGGCTGGCGTCAAAGGCGGGATGGAACGTCGCCACCACCGGTAGCCCCAGCTGCTGGCAGAGGTCGGGCAGGCGGAAGTCCAGGGGGGAAAGGGTGAGGCTGGCGTGCACCAGGTCGGGCTTGAGCCGCTCCAGGGACTCGCGCAGCTCCCGCTGGGCCCCCAGGGAGGGAATCGTGTACACCTGGGATTTGACCAGGTAGGGCAGGGCCACCTCCGGGCCCCCGCCGTTGCTGTCGCCGAGGTTCTCAACCTCCGTCAACACGTCGCCCGAGCGGCCCAGGCTGCCGGCGGGCGTATCGAAATGAATGAAGCTGATCCCGTGGCCGCGGCTGCGCAGCGCATGGGTGGTGGTCAGTCCGTAGGTGACGTTGCCGCAGAACGGGGTTTTCTTGCCCAGCCAGGCAATGTGGGCCACCAGGGCTCGCGCGTCCGGGAGTCACGCTAACAGCGTTGCCAGGGGCGCTCGAGGAGGGCGGCCACAAGGGCAATGGCGGCCAGCCCCCAGAGCACCGGCAACAGTCCGTAGCGGCTCACCACCGTGCCCGCCAAGACCAGCGGCAGGCTCAGGGCGATGTTGATCAGGTTGTTCTGCAGGCCGAATACCTTGCCCCGCAGCTCCTCCGGGGTCTCCTCCTGAATGGTGGTCTGGGCGGGGATCGCCAGCAGGGCCGAGCCCACTCCGAGTACGGCGCAGAGCAGCAGGGTGAACACCAGGTTGCCCCGCAGCTGGCCCAGCAGCACCAGGCTCCAGGCAATCGTGCCCAGCCCGGTGGCGGCGAGGTGGCGGCGGTTGAGGCCCTGGCCCAGCTGGGCCACGGCCAGGGCTCCGATGGCCAGGCCCAGGCCGCTCATCGCCAGCAGGGTGCCGAACTGGGTGGGGCCCAGCCTGGGGATCGCCGAGGCCAGGCTGATGGCCAGCACGTAGAGGGCCGCCAGCAGGCTGTAGAGCAGCACCAGTTGCACCATGGCGCTGCGCACCCGGGGGCGCTCGCGCAGCACCTGAACCCCTTCGCCGATTTCCTGCCACACCGAGGTTCGGCTCGGCGGGCGGGGCTCCTCCTGCCAGCGAATCCGACTGATGGCCACCGCCGCCATGCCGTAACAGAAGGGCAGCAGCAGAAATTCCCCGCCGTCGATGCCGATCCGCTGCAGGGCCAGATGCAGCAGCCGCAGGATGGGATCGCCCAGGGCAAATCCCACGATCGTGGCCGCCATGCTGGTGGCCTGGTAGAGGGAATTGGCCGCCAGGAGTTGATTGCTGGGTACCAGCTGGGGAATGGCCGCCTGCTCAGCGGGCGCGAAGAACTGGGTGAGGACCGACTCCAGGAAGGTCATCACCACCAGGCCCCAGTACCCCCAGCTCAGGCCGAGCCACTCCGGCCCTTGCACCAGGCAGAAGGGCGCCAGCAGCACCAGGCCCGCCCGCAGGGCGTTCGAGGCCACCATCACCGCCCGCTTGGGCCAGCGGTCGGCCCAGACCCCGGCCACCGTGCCCAGCAGCATGGCCGGGATGGTGTTGGCCACATAGATCCCTGTGGCCAACAGGGTGATCATCTGGGCCCGGGTTTCGGGCAGGTCGAGGCGCATCGCCGAAGCGGCCTCGGCCAGGGCGGGATTGGCCTCCGGCGTTCCCCGCACCCAGGTCTGGGCGATCAGGAACACCATCAGCACGATGTAGAACTTGTCGGCCAGTTGGGACAGGATCTGCCCCAGCCACAGGCGCCGAAAATCCGGCAGGGCCAGAACGCCCTGCAGGCCGGTGGCGTGGGGACTGCCGCTCAAGTTCGCCCGGGCCGCTTCTGGATCGTCATGATGCCGCAAGCCCGGGGTTGAAGCCGGAGCGCAGCAGCCGAAAGGCCCGGGGTCGGCGCTCGAGGTGTTCCTGGCACCAGTGCTCCACCAGGTCGAGCAGGTGCAGCCACACCGGCTGTGGCCCCATCAGTTCGCCATCCCGCCGGCGGGGCAGGTCGGGCCGCAGCAGCCGCTGCAGCAGGGCCAGTTCCGAGGCGTTGAGCACCACCCGGGCTCCCGCCAGGCCGCCGATCACCAGTCCTTCGCTGGGCACCAGGCTGCAGCGCCAGTCCCAGTTGCCCACGGGCGGCTCCAGCGGCTCGCCGCTGCGGGCGCAGCGGCCCAGGGGCAAGGCGTAGCCGCCGAGGGCGAGCAGATGGACGCAGCCCTGCACCGCAATCGCCAGGGCCTCTAGGTCGCAGCCCCGCTCCCGCACCAGGGCATCGAGGCGGCCCAGCTGCATCAGCAGGTCGGCCAGCATCCCCGGAGCGGGGGATTCGCTGGGCACCAGGGCCAGGCAGAGTTCGGTGAGGGCCTGGGCGGCGGCCAGGGCCTCCAGTTGCTGGGCCAGCCCGCTGAAACTGCGCAGCACCTTCAACTGGCGCACGCGCCGCAGGCCGCTGCGGCCACCCACCTGCAGCTGCAGATGGCTGAGGGGCACGGCGGCGGCCAGGCTGCTGCGGGGACGCCGCGCCCCCGGCACCGCCAGCCGGACCACCCCCTGGTCGTCGCTCAGCAAGGTGAGTAGGCGGTCGTTTTCGCCGAGGGGCTTGCAGCTCAGGGCCAATCCCTCCAGGCTCTGCTCGGGCACTGCTGCGCTCAGCTCCGCAGGGCCTGGGCAAGGGCCACGCCGCGGCTGGTGCCGAGGCGGGTGGCGCCCGCTTCCACCAGGGCCAGGGCGTGGTC